>JANNKG010000051.1:0-2459 GCA_031396185.1 Burkholderiales bacterium
CGACGTCTGGTTCGACAGCGGCTGCACCCACGCCTTCGTCCTCGAATCGGGCAACTGGCCCGATCTCACCTGGCCCGCCGATCTCTACCTCGAAGGCAGCGACCAGCACCGCGGCTGGTTCCAGTCGAGCCTGCTCACGAGTTGTGCGATGGAGGGGCGCGCGCCCTTCGGCTCGCTCCTCACCCACGGCTTCACGGTCGACGGCCAGGGACGCAAGCAGTCCAAGTCGCTCGGCAACGTGATCGCGCCGCAGAAGATCTCCGACACGCTGGGAGCGGAGATCATTCGCCTGTGGGTCGCGTCGACCGATTATTCGGGCGAGCTGTCGATCTCGGACGAGATCCTGAAGCGCGTGGTGGAGGGGTATCGCCGCATCCGCAACACGCTTCGCTTCCTGCTCGCCAACACCTCCGACTTCGATAGCGGGCGCGACGCGGTGCCGGTGGCGCAATGGCTCGAGGTCGACCGCTATGCGCTCGCGATGACCCGCGAGATGGCGGGGGCCTGCATCGCCGACTACGCCAAGTTCGAGTTCCACCTGGTGGCGCAGCGCCTGCAGAACTTCTGCTCCGAGGACCTCGGCGGCTTCTGGCTCGACATCCTCAAGGATCGCCTCTACACCGCGCAAGCCTCCTCGCCCGCGCGACGCTCGGCACAAAGCGCGCTCCATCTCGTCACCCAGATGCTGCTGCGCCTGATGGCGCCGATCCTGTCGTTCACCGCCGAGGAAGCGTGGGAAGTGCTGCATCCGGTCCCGGATTCTCCCGGCGCCCTTCCCGATAGCATCTTCTTCCAAACCTGGAACGACGTCCTGCCGCCTCAGGCAGGGGAGCCCGAGTTGCTGGCGCGCTGGAGGCGCATCCGCCAAATCCGCGGCACCGTGCAGAAGAAGCTCGAGGAGTCGCGCGCCGCGGGCGCGATCGGCTCATCGCTGCAGGCGGAAGTGGAGGTGGGCGTCCACGGCGACGATCTCGCGCTGTTGAAATCGCTCGGGGAGGACCTCAAGTTCGTGCTGATCACTTCGAAAGCGGCAGCGTTCGATTCCAAAGCGGTGGGAGAGCCGATGGTGCGGGTCGACGCGAGCCCGGAGCGCAAGTGCGAGCGCTGCTGGCATTGGCGCGCCGACGTCGGCTCGGACGCGCGCCACGCGACGATCTGCGCGCGCTGCGTCGCCAACCTCGAAGGCCTGGGCGAGGCGCGCGTCCATGCCTAGGTCCATGCCCCTCGGCACCGCCTGGACGCGATGGCTCGTCATCTCCGCGGTCGTGGTGGTGCTCGACCTCGCCACCAAGGCTTGGGTGAGCGCGGCTTTCCAGTACGGGGAATCGCGCGCCATCCTGCCTTTCTTCAACCTGGTGCTGGTTCACAACGCCGGCGCGGCGTTCAGCTTCCTCGCGGGCGCCGGCGGCTGGCAGCGCTGGTTCTTCACCGTCGTGACCGTCGTGATCTCGGTGGTGATCGTGGTCATGCTGCGGCGCGACCACGAGAACCGGCTCCTCGCATCGGCCCTGGCGCTGGTCCTAGGAGGGGCGATCGGCAACCTGCATGACCGCGTAAGGTTCGGCTACGTCGTCGATTTCGTTCAGCTGCACGCGGGCGGCTACTCGTTTCCCGCATTCAACGTCGCCGATTCGGCCATCACGGTCGGCGTCGCGCTGCTCATCTGGGACAGCCTGCGATCGAACCGCCACGCCCCCGCAGACCGCGTGGCGGCTGCCCGCAAGGAGAAGACATGACCAATTCCGCTCCGCCGGATCCCCTCGAGGCCGCCGAAGTGCTGCTCGCCCAGCCGCGTGGCTTCTGCGCGGGCGTCGACCGCGCCATCGCGATCGTCGAGCGCGCCCTCCTGCTGCACGGCGCGCCGATCTATGTGCGCCACGAGATCGTGCACAACAAGTTCGTGGTGGAGGACCTGCGCGCCAAGGGTGCGGTGTTCGTTGAGGAGCTCGATGAAGTCCCCACCGGCGCCACCGTGATCTTCTCCGCCCATGGCGTGGCCATCGACGTGCGCCGCGAAGCCGACGCGCGCGGCCTCAAGGTGTTCGACGCCACCTGCCCGCTGGTCACCAAGGTGCACGTCGAGGTCTCGAAGATGCGCGCCCAGGGGCGCGAGGTCGTCATGATCGGCCACGAGGGCCACCCCGAGGCCGAGGGCACCATGGGCCAGTCGGAGGCCGGCATGTACCTGATCGAGACCGAGGCTGACGTCGCGCGCCTTGCCGTCACCGACCCCGAAAAGCTCGCCTACGTCACCCAGACCACGCTGTCGATCGACGACTGCGCGCGCATCGTCGCGGCCCTCAAGGTCCGCTTTCCCGCCATCGTCGGCCCGAAGAAGGACGACATCTGCTACGCCACCCAGAATCGCCAGGACGCGGTCAAGTTCATGGCGCCGAAATGCGACGTGGTGATCGTGGTGGGCTCGCCCAACAGCTCCAACTCCAACCGGCTCCGGGAAG
>JANNKG010000083.1:0-8145 GCA_031396185.1 Burkholderiales bacterium
CGCCCCGCGCCGCATGCCGGTGCCGATGATGAACGTGATCAACGGCGGCGCGCACGCCAACAACTCTCTCGACATGCAGGAGTTCATGATCCTGCCGGTGGGCCTGCCGTCGTTTCGCGACGCGCTGCGCTGCGGCGCAGAGATCTTCCATACGCTGAAGAAGATGATCGACAAGGCGGGGATGCCGACCACCGTGGGCGACGAGGGCGGCTTCGCGCCGAGCCTGCCCAGCAACGAGGCCGCGATCCAGTGGATCCTTCGCGCTATCGAGGAGGCCGGCTACCTCGCGGGCTCCGACGTGATGATCGGCCTGGACTGCGCCGCGAGCGAGTTCTACAAGGACGGCAAGTACCGCTTCGAGGCGGAGAAGCTCTCCTACACGCCGCAGCAGTTTGTCGACCTGCTCTCCACCTGGGCCGACAAGTACCCGATCATCTCCATCGAGGACGGCATGGCCGAGCAGGACTGGGACGGCTGGGAGCTGCTCACCGAGCGCCTCGGCAAGAACGTGCAGCTGGTTGGCGACGACGTGTTCGTCACCAACACGCGCATCCTCGCAGAGGGCATCCAGCGCGGCGTGGCCAATTCCATCCTCATCAAGATCAACCAGATCGGCACACTCTCGGAAACCTTCGAGGCGATCGAGATGGCGCGCCGCGCGGGCTACACCTCGGTGATCTCGCACCGCTCGGGGGAAACCGAGGACACGACCATCGCCGACATCGCGGTCGGTTCCAACGCAATGCAGATCAAGACCGGGTCGCTGTCGCGCTCTGACCGCACCGCGAAGTACAACCAGCTCCTGCGCATCGAGGAGGAGCTGGGGGAGGGCGCTTCCTACGCCGGCCGAGATGCCTTCTATCAACTGAGATGAAACCCCTTTCCTTCATCCTCGCGGGCCTGCTCCTCGCGCTCCAGTACCCGCTCTGGATCGGCAAGGGAAGCTGGACGAGGGTGTGGGAGCTCGACCGCCAGCTGGTGGCGCAGCGCGACGGCAACGCACGCCTGAAGGCGCGCAACGACGCGATGGACGCCGAGGTGCGCGACCTGAAGCTGGGGCTGGAAGCGCTCGAGGAGCGCGCGCGCCACGAGCTCGGCATGATCAGGAAGGACGAAGTCTTCTACCAGATCGTGACGGGAAAATAATGGCGCCGGCGGGCGGCGCATGACCGCCGCGCGGGTCTCGGTCCTGATCCCGGCCTATAACGAGCGATTTTTCCCCGCGGCGCTGGCAAGCGCGCGCGCGCAGACTTTTGCCGACCTCGAGATCGTGGTGTGCGACGACTCGGCCGGCGATGCGATCGAGATGGCGGTGCGCGCGGCTGACGACGCCCGCATCCGTTACCAGAGGAATCGCCCGCGGAGGGGCTTCGGCGGCAACTTCACCGAGTGTTTCCTGCAGGCCCGCGGCGAGCTGATCAAGTTCCTCAACGACGACGACCTGCTTGCGCCGCAATGCGTGGCCGGGCTGGTAGCGGCGCTCGAGTTCGATCCGCGGGTGACGCTCGCCACCAGTCGCCGCCGGCCCATCGACGAGAATGGCGCGCTGGTCCCGGGCCACCTCGCCTCGGCGCCGATCGCGCACGTGTCCTGCCTCATCCCGGGGAGCGAGCTCGGCAACTTCGTGCTCATCAACAGCCTGAACCTCATCGGCGAGCCGACCACCGCGCTCTTCCGCAAGCGCGATGTCGAGCTCGAAGCCGGCGCGCTCTTCACCTGGGGCGGGCGCGATTACCACTGCCTTGCCGACCTGTCGCTCTGGATCCGGCTGCTCGCGCACGGCCACGCGTTCTACCAGAGCGTGGCGCTCTCCGACTATCGCGTGCACGCGGGCCAGCAGCAGGCTTCCGAGACGATGGACGTGGCCTGCATTGCCGAGCGCTTCCATCTTGCTTGCCGGGCACGCGAGGCGGGATTCCTGCAGGAGGAGGCGCAGTTTCGCGCCGCGATCACGATGCCGCTGAGGATGGCCGAGCAGGCCCTGAGGGAGCGATCCCTGCCCGCCTCGACACGCGCGGAACTGGACGGCATTGCTAGCGCGATCGCGCAGCGGCTCGGGGTTCGCTAAAGCGGCAGAGCGCTCAGTCCACCTTCGCGCCCGAGTCCTTCACCACCTTCTGCCATTTCGCGGTCTCGGCGCGCACGAACTCGGCGAGTTCCGCGGGCGTGCCGCCGCCGGCCTCGGCGCCCTGCTCGGTAAAGAACTTGCGGGTGTCGGGAGACTCGAGGATCGCGCGGATCTCGCGGTTGAGCCGATCGATGACGGCCGGGGGCGTGCCGGCCGGCGCGAAGATCGCGTTCCACGAGGTGGAGTCGTACCCCGCGAGCCCGGCTTCCGCGATGGTCGGCACGTCCGGCAGGTTGGGCGGGCGCTGCGTGCCGGTGGTGGCGAGCGCCTTCAGCTTCCCGGCCTTGATGTGCTGCATCGACGCCGACAGGTTGTCGAAGGCCATGTTGACCTGGCCGGAGATGAGGTCGATCAGCATCGGGCCGCTGCCCTTGTAGGGGATGTGCGTCATCTGCACGCCCGCCATCGTCTTGAAGAGCTCACCGGAGAGGTGGATCGAGGTGCCGCTGCCGCTCGAGGCGAAGGTGAGCTCGTTGGGTTTCGACTTGGCGAGCTTGATCACGTCGGCGACGGAGTTCACCGGCAGGCTCGGGTTCACCACCAGCACGTTGGGGGTCTTCGACAGCAGGATCACGGGCGCGAAGTCCTTCACGTGGTCGTAAGGCATCTTCGAGTAGAGGCTCGGGTTGATTCCGTGGGTGCCCACGGTGCCGACGATGAGCGTGTAGCCATCGGGCTGCGACTTGGCGACGACGTCGGTGCCGATGTTGCCGCCTGCGCCGGGCCGGTTCTCGATGATCACCGGCTGGCCGATCCGCTCCCCGAGCTTGCCCGCCACCGCGCGCGCTGACAGATCCGTCGACCCCGCGGGCGGGAACGGCACGATGAACTTGATCGGCTTGGTCGGATACGACTGCGCCGTGGCGAGAGTGGCTGCGGCGGCGGCGATCAGGGCGGCGGCCGTTCGGGCGATGTGTCCTGCCATGGGTCTCTCCTCGAGCGTGGGTAGGTTGATTTTCAGTCTACCGGAAGGCCGCGGTCAGCTTCCCCGCTTCGCGAGCCAGATGCCGACGAGCACGATCATGCCGCCGATGACCTGGGCAGCGCTCACGGTCTCACCGAAGATCGCCCACGCCGCGAGAGTCGCCACCACCGGCTGGATCAGCAGGCTCACCGACGACAGCGACGCGCTCAGGTGCGCGAAGGCATAGGCGATGAGCCCCTGGCCCAGGATCTGTGTCACCAGCGCCAGGGCGAGCAGCACCAGCCAGCCGCTTGCGCTCGCGGGCAGCATCGGCTGCGGGGACAGCAGCGCCACCGGCAGGAGGACGAGCGCGGTGATCGTGGTGCTCCACGCCATCAAGCGCCCGGTCGAGGCGTTCGCATCGCGCGCAAACTTGATCGCCAGCATGTAGCCCGCGTAGAACACCGCGGTGAGCGCGGCCGTCGCATCTCCCAGGAGCTGCGTGCCGCCGGCCTGGAAGTTCGGTCCCACCAGCACGAACATGCCGGCGATCGCGACCGCCATCGCGACCAGGAAGGTGCCGGTGACTTTCTGCTTCCAGATGAGCCATCCCCCGAGCGTCACGAAGATCGGCGCGAGGTTGGCGAGGAGGGTGGAGTTGGCGACCGAGGTCCAGATGATCGACCAATGCCAGAACCCCAGGTCGAGGGCGAAGAAGACGCCGGCGAGGACGAGCGCAAGCGCGGGCGCCGGCGCTTGTCCCTCGCGGCCGGGCTTTTCCCTGGCAAGCGTCCATGCCCAGAGCAGGGGTGCGGCGAGCGCGGTGCGCCAGAAAGCGCTCGCCACGGGCCCGGTATCGGCGAGCCGCACGAGAATCGGCGCGAAGGCGATGGCACAGCCGCCGGCGAGGAGGCAGAGGAAGGCGGCGCGGTGCATGGAGGCGGCTATCATAGCGGACCCATGCCTCCCGAATTCCTCTCCGCGGTCATCCTGCTATTGCTGGTGATCGATCCGTTCGGCAACGTGCCGCTGGTGAACGCGATGCTCAGCCACGTGCCGCCTGCGCGCCGGCGGATCATCATCGCGCGCGAGTGCGCGGTCGCCTTCGTGATCCTGATGGCCTTCATGATCGCGGGTCGCAAGCTGCTGCAGCTCATGCACCTTTCCGAAACCGCGCTGTCTATCGCGGGTGGAGTCATCCTTTTCATGATCGCGATCCGCATGGTGTTCGCCCATCCCGAGGGCGCTTTCGGGCCGCAGGCGGTGGGCGAGCCCCTCATCGTGCCGCTCGCCATCCCGCTGATCGCCGGGCCGTCGGCGCTCGCCACCGTGATGCTGCTCGCCACGCGCGAGCCGGGGAAGCTCGGCATGTGGGCCGTGGCGATCACGTCCACCATGGTGCTCACCGCGTTGATCCTGCTCGCCGGCGACAAGCTGCAGCGCTGGCTCGGCGACCGCGCGATGCAGGCGATCGAGCGTCTCATGGGGCTGGTGCTCACCGCGATCGCGGTCGAGATGCTGCTCGGCGGCATTCGCGAGTTCGTCGAGGGGCTGAAATGAGCAAGGCCTTTACGCGCGAGAACGACGACGCGCCCGAAGAGGAATTCGACGACGAAGAGCAGAACCCGATCCCTCCCGGTTCGAAGAATTACATGACGCCTGCCGGCTGGCGGCGCCTGCGGGACGAGGTCTCGTGGCTGGTGAAAACCGAACGCCCCCAGGTGACTTCCGTCGTGTCTTGGGCGGCCAAGCTCGGCGATCGCTCGGAGAATGCCGACTACCAATACGGCAAGAAGCGGCTGCGCGAGATCGATCGCCGTATCCGCTACCTCACCAAGCGCCTCGAGGCGGCGGAAGTCGTCGATCCCTCGACGCGCGAGGAAACCGACCAGGTGTTTTTCGGCGCCACCGTCAGTTACGCGCATACGGACGGCCGCGAGCAGACGGTGCGCATCGTGGGCATCGACGAGATGGACGCGGGGCGGCACTACGTGAGCTGGATTTCCCCGATCGCGCGCGCGCTCATCAAGGCGCGCGAAGGCGACACTGTCACCCTGCACACGCCGGGAGGCCACGAGGAGCTCGAGATCCTCGAGGTGCGCTACGAGACCATCCCGATGGCGCCCTTCGAGAAGCCGCAGAACGGCTGGACCCCCAACGCGAAGACCCCGGACCCATGAATCTCCCCCTCGCATTCGTTGCCCGCGCGCTGCTATGCGCGGCCTGCGCCGGCGCATCGCTTGCAGCGCAATCCCAGTCGCAATCCTCGACCCGACACTTCCTCTGGGAAGTCGTCTCGATGTCCAACCGGGCCTACCTCTTCGGAACCGTGCACGCCGGCAAGAAGGATTGGTATCCGCTGCCGCAGGCCGTTGAGGACGCCTTCGCCGATTCGAAAGTGCTGGTGGTGGAAGCCGACGTCACCAACGTGGAGGCAATGGAGAAGAGCACGCCGACGATGACCTATGCGCCACCGGACTCGCTCAGGGCGCACGTAACGCCCGCCGACTACGAGCGCTTCCGCAAGCAGCTTGCTCGCTATGCGATCGCCGAGGGCCACATCCTGCGGCTCAGGCCCTTCATGGCGGTCTCGGTCCTGGTCTTCAGCGAGTGGGCGCGCCTCGGATACCTGCCGCAATTCGGGGTCGATGCGTACCTGATCAAGAAGGCCCGCGCCGACCTGAAGCCGGTGATCGAGATCGAGGGTGTGGACGCGCAGGTGAAGCTGATGGATTCGCTTACCGATGCCGAGCATCGCCAGATCTTCGACGGCACGCTGAAGGCCCTGGAGGCCGGCATCACCGGCGAGCAGATCACCGGGATGGTGAACGCGTGGCAGTCTGGCGACCCGGGCCTGATGCTCGAGATCGCGCAGCGCTACAACGAGAACGTGCCCGGCGCGAGGGAATTCGAGGAGAAGTTCGTCTGGGCGCGCCACGAGTCGATGGCGCAGAAGATCGAGGGCTACATGAACGACACTCGCAACCGCCACTTCATCGCCGTGGGAAGCATGCACCTGTCGGGCCCGCGCGGCCTGGTCGAGGTACTGCGCAAGCGCGGCTACATCGTGAGGCAGCGGTGACCCCCGCCACGCCACGCGCCGGGGGGCGCCTGCTGGTCGAGCAGCTCCTGGTGCACGGGGCCGACTGCGCGTTCACGGTGCCCGGGGAGAGCTTCCTGCCGGTGCTCGACGCCTTCTACGACGTGCAGGACAAACTGAAGCTCATCGTCTGCCGCCACGAGGCGGGCGCGGCCAACATGGCGGAGGCCTACGGCAAGCTCACCAACCGTCCGGGGTTGTGCTTCGTCACGCGCGGGCCCGGCGCAACCCAGGCGGCCGTGGGCGTGCACACCGCGTTCCAGGATTCCACGCCGATGATCCTTTTCATCGGCGACGTGGGCAGCGATTTCCGCGATCGCGAGGCGTTCCAGGAAGTCGACTTCTCCGCGATGTTCGGCCCGCTGGCCAAGTGGGTTGAGCGCATCGACGACGTGGCGCGAATCCCGGAGTACGTCGCGCGCGCTTTCCAGATCGCCACTTCGGGTCGCCGCGGACCGGTGGTACTGGTACTGCCCGAGGACATGCTCGCCAGGGAAGCGACGGTGCGTGATGCAAAGCATTTCACGCCCGCCGAGGCGCACCCGGGCGCCGACGACATGCAGAAGGTGCACAAACTGCTCGCCGGCGCCAAGAGCCCGCTCGTGATCCTCGGCGGCAGCGGTTGGACGCGCGAGGGGTGCAACGACTTCCAGCGCTTCGCCGAAGCGAACCGGCTGCCGGTCGCCTGCGCGTTCCGCTTCCAGGACCTGTTCGACAACAATCACGCGAACTACGTGGGCGACGTTGGCATCGGCATCAATCCGGTGCTGGCCGAACGCGTGCGCATGGCCGATGTGCTGCTGGTCGTGGGTGCGCGCCTGGGCGAAATGACCACCAGCGGGTACACGCTGCTCGAGTCCCCCGTGCCGCGCCAGAAGCTGATTCACGTGCACCCCGGCGCCGAGGAGCTGGGCCGCGTCTTCCAGCCGGAGCTCGGGATCGTATCGGCGCCCGTCCCCTTCGCGCTTGCGGCCGCCGCACTCCCCCCAATCGAGAATCCGGCGTGGAAAGACAGCGCTCACGAAGCGCGCGCCGATTTCATCGCGTGGGCGGCCCGCCGCGAGATCCCCGGGCGCGTGCAGATGTGGGACATCGTCGATTACCTCAACCAGCACGCGCCCGATGCGATCTATTGCAACGGCGCGGGCAATTTCGCCACGTGGCTGCATCGCTTCCACCGCTACAGCGGATTTCGCACGCAGCTCGCGCCGACCTCCGGCGCGATGGGCTACGGCGTCCCCGCGGCGATCGCCGCCAAGCTGGTGCGCCCGGAGCGCACCGTGATCTGCTTCGCGGGCGACGGCGACTTCCTCATGTCCGGCGCGGAGCTCGCCACCGCGGTTCAGTACGATGCCGCCGTGGTGATCGTGATCATCAACAACGGCATGTACGGCACCATCCGCATGCACCAGGAGAAGCACTATCCCGGGCGCGTCGTGGGCACCGATCTCCGCAATCCCCATTTCGCGGCGTTCGCCCGATCCTTCGGTGCCATGGGCGAGATCGTCGAGGACACGGCGCAGTTCGCCCCGGCCTACGAACGCGTCGTCGCCTCCGGCAAGCCGGGTGTGATCGAGGTGCGCATCGATCCCCAGGCGATCTCTCCCGGCACCACGCTCGACAAGCTTCGCGCCGGCGCACTCGCCCCTGGGAAAGGGCCGGGGAAAGGGTCGTAATGGAACTGTCACACTATGCCCATATCCTGTGCGGAGCACCGCCATGACCGACCACATCTCAAAACAGTATGACCAGGACCTGGAAGCCATCCGTTCGCGGATGATGCAGATGGGGGGCCTGGTCGAGTCGCAGATCCGCTCGGCGATTGCCGGCTACCTTGACGGTGACGTCGAGCGCGCAACCCAGGTCATCGCCGGGGACGCGCGCGTGAACGACCTCGAGCTCGCGCTCGACAACGATCTCGGCCAGATCATCGTGCGCCGCGGCACGCGCGCTTCCCGACGGCGTCGTCATTCTCGACGGAGAGCGCATCGCGTGGTGCAACGACACCGCGCG
>JANNKG010000090.1:0-2477 GCA_031396185.1 Burkholderiales bacterium
AGCGCGGTGGTGGGCTCGTCGGCGATCAGCAGCTTCGGCTCGCAGGCGATCGCCATCGCGATCATCACGCGCTGCTGCTGGCCGCCCGACATCTCGTGCGGATACGATTTCACGCGTAGCTGCGGGTCGGGGATGCCGACCTCGTTCAGCAGCTCGACCACGCGCGCTGCCGCCTGGCGCCCGCTCATTCCCATGTGCAGGCGCAGGCTCTCCGCGATCTGCTCGCCCACGGTGAACACCGGGTTCAGCGACGTCATCGGCTCCTGGAAGATTACCGAGATGTCCTTGCCGCGCAGCTGCTGCATCTCGGCCAGACTCGCCTTCAGCAGGTCGCGGCCGCCGTAGATCACCTGGCTCTGGGGCGAGATGATCGCGTTATCGGGCAGCAGGCCGAGGATCGCCATGGCGGAGACGCTCTTGCCGCTGCCGGACTCGCCCACCAGGGCCACGGTGGAATTGGTGGGGATGTCGAAGGAAATGCCCTTGACCGCGCGGAACGGCTCGCTCTTCCGGTCGATGAGGAAGGCGATGTCGAGGTCACGGACTTGAAGGATCGGTGCTGTGTCGGTCATTTGCTTTCTCTCGTCATCCCGGGCGCCCGCAAGGGCAACGGCCCGGGATCCAATTGGGCCCCCGCCAGCGCGGGGGAGACCATTTCTATTTCAATTTCGGATCCAGCGCGTCGCGCAGCGAGTCGGTGAAGAGCGAGAACGCCGTCACCAGGATCGCCATCGCCGCACCGGCGGCGAAGAGCTGCCACCACTTGCCGATCACCAGCTCGTTCTGGGCCTCGGCGAGCATCGTGCCCCACGACACCATGTCGACCGGGACGCCGAAGCCGAGGAAGGAGAGGATCACCTCCGCCTTGATGAACTGCACCGTGTGCTGCGAGAGCTGCACCAGCGACACGTGGCTCACGTTGGGCAGGATGTGCACGAACATGCGCGACCAGTTGGAGGCGCCGATCGCCTGGGCGGCCTTCACGTACTCGCGGTTGCCGTGCTTGATGTACTCGGCGCGCATCAAACGGTAGATGCCGGTCCAGCCGGTGAGCCCCAGGATCATCACGATCGGCAGGATGCCCTTGCCGAACTTCCCTGAGGTGGCTGCCACGGCCGCGAAGGCGAGGATCAGCAGGATGTACGGGATGGAAGTAAAGATGTTGTAGAACCACTCGAGGAAGTCGTTGACCCAGCCGCCCCAGTACCCCGCGGCAGCCCCGAGCATCGTGCCGAGGAGGGTCGCGAAGAGCGCCGCGGTGAGCCCGACGAAAATCGAGACCTCGGAGCCCTTGACCACTTTCTGCAGCACGTCGCGGCCCCACTTGTCGCCGCCCAGGGGCAACGTCTCGGCGCGCTTGGTCTCGGTAACGGCAATCTTGGCGGCGCGTTCTTCCCACTCCTTGTAGCGCGGGGCGAGCGGGTCGATGTCGGAGAGGTCCACGGGCGGGGCCTTGGCCGCGCCATCGCGCCGCGCCATCGACTTGGCCTCGAGATTCTCGGAACCCGCCATGAAGGCCGGGTTGGCATAGGACACGCCCTTTTCCTTGCTCCAGTCCTTGGCGATGACGCCGAGGTAGGAGGCCGCCATCAGCAGCAGGAAAAAGAGCACGACCGCGAGAGCGATCATGCCGACCGCGTCCTGGCGCAGGCGGCGCCATGCGAGGGCCCAGAGGCCCGGGGATTCCTGCACCGGGGGCAGGGGCGGATTGGTAAGAACGGCACTCATCGTCGCGCCCCTTATTTAAACGAAACGCGCGGATCGACGAACTTGTACATCACGTCGACCAGCAGGTTGATGATCATGGTGAGGATCGCGAGGTAGACCGTCACCGCCTTGATGACCGGGAAGTCGCTGCGATTCACCGCGGTGATGATCTCGCGCCCGAGCCCCGGGATCGAGAAGAACACCTCGAGCAGGAAGGAGCCCACGAAAATGCCCGGCAGCGAGATGCCGATGTTGGTGAGGATCGGGATCATGGCGTTGCGCAGCACGTGCTTCAGCATCACCCGGCGCTCCGGCACGCCCTTCGCGCGCGCGGTGCGCACGTAATCCTGGTTGATCTCGTCCAGGAAGAACGAGCGATAGAGGCGCAGCTGCGGCGCCAGGCCCACGAACACCGCGAGCATGATCGGCAGCGGCGCGTAGGTGACGAGGTTCTTCCAGAAGCTCTCGCTCCAGCCCTGCACCGGAAACCAGCCGAGGATGAAGCCGAAGAGCCACTGGAACACGATGATGTAGACCAGGAAGCTGATCGACATCGCCACCGTGCACACGATCATGATCATGCGGTCGGTGAGGGTGCCGCGCACGTAGGCGACCATGATCGCAAACAGCACCGCGAGCGTGGTCTCGATGATCAGCACCGGGATCATGATGGTGAGCGTCGGGCCCACGCGGGTCAGCAGGATCCGCGAGACTTCCTCGTTGGTGGACCAGCTGCGCCCGAAGTCGAAGGTGAACACCTGCTGCACGAA
>JANNKG010000112.1:0-1920 GCA_031396185.1 Burkholderiales bacterium
ACTCCTCGCCCGGGTTCTCCTGCGCCCCGAGCTGGCTGCTGCCATACCACTAGGAGTGATCGGGACCAATAACGCAGAATCGGCGGCGTTGCACGCTGTTAGGACCTATTTCACCGAAGATACCGCCCGGACTTTGGGGCAGGCAAGCGCTTACTTTGAGGGGTCGGAACACCAACGCGCCATCGAAGAATCCCTCGAGGAACCCCTTTTACATCTGGCCGACAGCCCCGATCTGGATCTAGGAGCGGAAGTGCACGACATGGTGGAGAAACTGCGAGGCGACCAGATGGCCCGCCGCCGCAGCGAGCTGGCCAGGCTCCTTGACGCCGGGACCGCCACCCCCGAGCAACGGGCTGAATACGACGAGCTGTACGCCCGCCTGGCCACTGCGAAGTCCGGGAATCCGTCCCCGGAGGCGCGGTCAAAGTTCTGATAGAATTGACGGTTTTCCCCGATCGCCGCCGCGGGAGCCCCCAAGTTGAAGAAATCCAGCAAGCAAGAAGAGAAGGCCGAGGTCAAGCAGGCCGAGATCGAAGCGCAGAAAAAGCGCCTGAAAAACCTGATCGTCCTGGGCAAGGAGCGCGGCTACCTCACGTACGCCGAGATCAACGACCACCTGCCGGACGACATGACCGACGCCGAGCAGATCGAGGGCGTGGTCACCATGCTCGCCGACATGGGCATCGCGGTCTACGACGAGGCCCCGGACGCCGAGCAGCTCCTCATGACCGAGGCCCCGGCCCCGATCGCCGAGGAAGACGTGATCGAGGAGGCCGAAGCGGCCCTATCGACCACGATCGACGCAGAATTCGGCCGTACGACGGACCCGGTGCGCATGTACATGCGCGAAATGGGCTCGGTGGAGTTGCTCACCCGCGAGGGCGAAATCGAGATCGCCAAGCGCATCGAGGACGGCCTCAAGCACATGATCCACGCGATCTCGTCGTGCCCGACGACGATCGAGGAGATCATGCGCCTGGCCGAACTGGTCGAAAAGGACGAGTTGCGCATCGACGAGCTGGTCGATGGGCTGGTCGACGAGGACGGCGAGGACGTCGTCAGCGAGCAGGAGCTGACCGAGGAGGAGGAGCTCGAGGAGCTCGACGAGGAGGAGCAGGAGGCCGAGGATGAGGCGGTCGCCAGCGCCGACCTGGAGGAGCTGAAGAACAACGCGCTCACCCACTTCAACAAGATCCGCCGCCTCTTCAAGAAGATGAAGAAGATCCTGGCGGAAAAGGGCTATCGCTCGCGCGCCTACAAGGACCTGCAGGAGAGCATCTCCAAGGAGCTGCTCGCGATCCGCTTCACCGCCAAGCAGGTCGAGCACCTGTGCAACGGGCTGCGCGGGCTGGTGGAGAAAGTCCGGTCCCACGAACGCGAGATCATGGAGCTCTGCACCAAGAACTCGAACATGCCGCGCGCGCATTTCATCAAGGTGTTCCCCGGCAACGAGACGAACATGAAGTGGGCCGCCGAGGAAGTCGCTTCGGGCAAGGCCTACGCGAAGGCGCTCGAGCGCTTCAAGCCCGCGGTGATGGAGCAGCAGGAAGCCCTCATCACGCTGCAGCGCGACGTGGGCATTCCGATCAAGGACCTGAAGGAGATCGCCCGCCAGATGTCGACGGGCGAGGCCAAGGCGCGCCGTGCCAAGCGCGAGATGATCGAGGCCAACCTGCGCCTGGTGATCTCGATCGCGAAGAAGTACACCAATCGGGGACTACAGTTCCTGGACCTGATCCAGGAGGGCAACATCGGCCTCATGAAAGCGGTCGACAAGTTCGAATACCGCCGCGGCTACAAGTTCTCGACCTACGCCACGTGGTGGATCCGCCAGGCCATCACGCGCTCGATCGCCGACCAGGCGCGCACCATCCGCATCCCGGTGCACATGATCGAGACCATCAACAAGATGAACCGCAT
>JANNKG010000129.1:0-5961 GCA_031396185.1 Burkholderiales bacterium
AAGACGCTCGATAGCGCCATTGCCAATGCCGAAAACAACAACAACCTGAAGGCTGAAAACCTTCGAGTGATTGAAGCGGTTGCTGGCGCGGCCACGACCTTCAAGCGTTTTCAACCCAAGGCGCGGGGTGGACCAATCAGGGCTGCCGACGGACCTTGTGGCCTGAAGTACCAGGAAGTGATACGTTCCTGTGGCTGAGGCCGCACCGATGCAAGACTCGGGGCCGCACAGGCGACACATGCCGCATTCTTCCCGCGCTCGTCGCTCGCGGCGCGGCGCGTCGCGCGCGCGATCGGGCGCTGTCAGCACTGGAACGGTCGCCGCTTGCGCGGCCCTGCCAGCGATTCCGTAGCCATACAAAGGCTGGCCAGGTGGAAAGGCACAGCACGCCGGCGAAAAGGATGGCCCCGATGAAGGGGCGCAGCACCAGGATGCACCCGAAAATGAGCAGGGCGACCGCGGCGGGGCGGGCGTACTGCTCGAAACGGCTCGATTCCATGGGGCTCCGGGCGTTCTGGAACTCTGGATTCTAGCGGACCCGGGGTTTGACACAAAGTGATGATTTACCTATAATTTCGGGTTCGAAGTTCCCAAACAAAGCAATCAAAGTATCCGGCGGCTCTCCGTCCCTAAGGGACGAAGCCGGGCATCCAGGGTTGCGTAAAGAAAGGATCGTCATGAAGACCTTCTCGGCCAAGCCGGAAGAGGTCCGCAGGGACTGGTTCGTCGTCGACGCCACGGACAAGATCCTGGGCCGTCTCGCGGCGGAAGTGTCGCGGCGCCTGCGCGGCAAGCACAAGCCCGAATTCACCCCCCACGTCGATACCGGCGATTACATCGTCGTGGTCAACGTCGAGAAGCTTCGCGTGACCGGCGCGAAAGCCACGGACAAGAAGTATTACCGCCACTCGACCTACCCTGGCGGTCTCTACGAGACCAACTTCACCAAGCTTCAGCAGCGCCATCCCGACCGTGTGCTCAAGCTCGCGGTGAAGGGCATGTTGCCGAAGGGCCGGCTGGGCTACGCGATGATCAAGAAGCTCAAGGTCTACGCCGGCCCCCAGCACCCTCACTCGGCCCAGCAGCCCAAGTCCCTCGAGATCTAAGGAAGCGACCATGATCGGTAAATACAATTACGGAACCGGCCGCCGCAAGAATGCAGTGGCGCGGGTGTTTATGAAACCGGGCAAGGGCAGCATCACGGTGAACGACAAGCCGCTCGATGTGTTCTTTTCGCGCGAGACCGGACGCATGATCGTGCGCCAGCCCCTCGAGCTCACAAATCACGCGCAGACCTTCGACATCAAGGTCAATGTGTTCGGCGGGGGCGAATCCGGCCAGGCGGGTGCGGTGCGCCACGGAATTACCCGCGCCCTTATCGAATATGACCCCAATCTCAAACCGGCGCTTTCCAAGGCCGGGCTCGTTACGCGCGATGCACGCGAAGTCGAGCGCAAGAAGGTTGGCCTCCACAAGGCGCGACGTCGGAAGCAGTTCTCGAAGCGCTAAGGCGGAGCAGGCGTTCGCTTGTTTCCATACGAACAAAGCCGCCTCGCAGCGGCTTTGTCGTTCTGGGAAGGTCTTGCGCGCAGCGAATTGAGGGAAGGAGGACACGAATGATCAAGGTAGGTGTGGTCGGAGGTACCGGGTACACGGGCGTGGAGCTGCTGCGCATCCTTGCGGGTCACTCCCAGGTCGAGGTGGTCGCGATCACCTCCCGCGCCGAGGCGGGCGTCAAAGTGGCGGACTATTTCCCGTCCCTTCGGGGGCGCTACGACCTCGCGTTCAGCGACCCCGGAGCCGCGCCGCTCAAAGGATGCGACTGTGTGTTCTTCGCCACGCCCAACGGAGTCGCGATGAGCCAGGCTGGCGTGCTCCTGGAGTCAGGCGCAAAGGTCATCGACTTCTCGGCAGACTTCCGGCTGAAGGACAAGGCCACTTGGGAGAAGTGGTACAAGGTCGCCCACGCATCCCCTGGCCTCATCGACAAGGCGGTATACGGTCTGCCCGAGATCAATCGCAGCCGCATCGCAAAGGCCCGTCTCGTGGCCAACCCGGGCTGCTATGCGACGGCGGTTCAGCTGGCACTTCTGCCGTTGGTTGAGACCGACTTGATCGACCATCGCCACCTGATCGCCGACGCGAAATCCGGGGTCAGCGGCGCGGGCCGCAAGGCCGAAGTCGATACCCTGTTCTCGGAGGCCACGGACAATTTCAAGGCATACGCCATCAAGGGCCACCGCCATCATCCCGAGATATTGGAGAGCCTGGCGAGCCTAGAAGGAGTGTCGGGGCGTAGCCTTGGCCTCACTTTCGTCCCGCACCTGGTTCCGATGGTGCGCGGCATCCTCGCAACCGTGTATGCGCGGATCACGAAGGACGCGGATTTCCAGGCGCTCTTCGAAAAGCGCTATGCGGGTGAGCCCTTCGTCGACGTGCTGCCGCCTGGCTCGCAGCCGGAGACGCGCTGGGTCCGCGGCACGAATCAATGCCGCATCGCGGTGCACCGTCCCTTCGACGGGGACACCCTGGTGGTCCTCGCGGTCGAGGACAACCTGGTGAAGGGCGCAGCCGGCCAGGCGGTGCAGAACATGAATTTGATGTTCGGCTTCCGCGAAACCGAGGCACTTGAACAGCTCGCCGTCGTTCCCTGATGAGGGGCATCGGCCGCAGGCTTCGCAGCAGTTTCGGGATCGGATCGTCGAGAATGGCGATCCGATCGCAGCTGGCGTGGTATTGGCGCGGGCTGCTGACGCTGCTGATGATGGCGATGGTGGCGGGAGTCGTGTGGTGGCTCGTGCAGAACAGCTACCGAATCACCGGCTTCAGCGTGGAGGAGGCGCGGCAGAAGATCGCCTCGCTGGGCGAGGAGAACAGCCGCGTTAAGCGGGAGTTCAACGCCGCCCGCGCCTCACTTGCCGAACGCGAACGCCAGTTGCAGATCGAAAAGGCGTCCCAGTCCGAGCTTGCCCGGAGCGTTGCCCAGCTTCAGGAGGAGAACGCATCACTCAAGGAGGACTTGGGGTTCCTGCGCCGGCTCATGTCCTCGGGGGCCACTCCCGAAGGGATCGGCGTCTCCGACTTGAAGGTCGAGCGCGAAGGCAGGACCAACGAATACCGCTACCGGATGCTCCTCACCCAGGGGGGGCAGCGCAAACAGGACTTCAAGGGGCGGGTGCAGATCATCGCCCGGGTGGCCCAAGGCACGACCACCAATACCCTGACCTTTCCCGACCCCGCCCAGCCCGAGTCCGTGGGCAGCTTCGACTTCAAGTTCTACCACAAGGTGGAGGGCCGGTTCGCGATCCCCGACGGAACGGCGCTCAAAAGCGTCGATGTTCGGGTTTTGGCGGTGCCGGGTGGACAGGTTAGACTGTCACGGACGATCAATCTGCAGTGAAGGGAGGTTTCCATGTTCGGAAAGACCAACAAGCCGAGCCCGATCGACAGCCTGATTGGCGGTGGCACCACGATCGAGGGCAACATCACCTTTACGGGGGGCCTGCGTATCGACGGGCACGTGAAGGGAAGTGTCAGCGCGACGGGCGGCAAACCGGGCACCCTGGTGATCTCGGAGCTTGCAAAAGTCGAAGGCGAGATCAATGTAGCCCATGTGGTGGTGAACGGCACGGTGGCGGGCCCGGTGAGGGCGACCGAGTACGTCGAACTCCTCCCCAAGGCCCGGGTCACAGGGAATGTGGCGTACAAGTCGATCGAGATCCACGTGGGCGCGATCGTGTTGGGACAGCTCGTGTACGAAGCACCGCAAAAAAGCGACAAGGTGATCGAGCTCAAGCCCGCGGCCGGCAACGCCGACTGACTTTGCAATTGGAACCGGAGAGACATCAATGAACGACATGGCCACCGTAATGCCCGATCCGCTCGTGTTCACCGAGAATGCGGCCAACAAGGTGAAGACCCTGATCGAGGAAGAAGGCAACGACGAGCTCAAGCTGCGCGTGTTCGTGACCGGCGGCGGCTGCTCGGGACTGCAGTACGGGTTCACCTTCGACGAGGCCGTCAACGAAGACGACACCGTCATGCAGAAGAACGGGGTGAGCCTGCTGATCGATCCGATGAGCTATCAGTACCTGGTCGGCGCGGAGATCGACTACACCGAGGGCCTCGAGGGAGCCCAGTTCGTGATCAAGAATCCGCAGGCCACTTCCACTTGCGGCTGCGGGTCGTCGTTCAGCGTTTAGCGCTGCAAAGATCGGATCAGGCCGCGTACACCGCGCCGAGGACTCGCGGGGCGCGCGCGCCCGTCACAGCCGTGAGGTCCACCGGCTCGCGACGGACACACTTCATCGCAAGCCATGCGAAGGCCATCGATTCCACATGGGCCGTGGGCACGCCCAGCGTGTCGGTCGCGGCTACCGGCCGCTCGCCCGCCAGGGCGGTGATGCGCGCCACGAGTGCCGGATTGCGCGCGCCTCCCCCGGACAAGTAGATCTCGCTACCTGCATTGCAGAAGCGATCGATCGCTCCCACGATTGCGTGTGCGGTGAAGTCGGTCAGTGTCGATTGCACGTCGGCCGGCTGGTAGCTGCGCGGCAGGCGGTCTTCCAGCCAGGCGATGCGAAAAAGCTCGCGCCCGGTACTCTTCGGCGGAGAGGATTCGAGGAAAGGCTCCTCCATCAGACGCGCCAGCAATCTCGGGTCGGTGCGCCCTTGAGAGGCCCAGCGCCCGTCCTCGTCGAACTGCGCGCCAAGGTGCCTGCGAGCCCAGCCATCGAGCAGCACGTTGCCAGGTCCGCAGTCGAACCCGAGGGTTTTCCCGCCGGCTGGCAGCCAGGTGATATTGCTGATGCCGCCGATATTGACCACGACGCGCGAACAGGTCGGATGACGGAAGACGGACTCGTGGAAGGCCGGGACGAGCGGCGCGCCCTGGCCGCCGGCCGCCATGTCGCGACGGCGAAAATCGGCCACAACGTCAATTCCTGTCAGCTCGGCGAGGCGGGCAGGATCGTTGAGCTGGATCGTGAAGCCCATGTCAGGACGATGTCGCACCGTTTGACCGTGGCAGCCGATCGCCGCAATCGCTTCCCGCGGCACCCCGCCGCCGGCAATCACGCCCTCTACGGCGCGCGCATAGAGCTCGGCGAGTTCGATCGAGACCGACCCTGCGAGGTCGAGGGGGTCGGTCCCCGGCTCACAGAGCGCCATGACGCGATCGCGTAATTCGTCGGAAAAAGGGACGGTTGCAAACGCAAGCGTGCGCGGAAAGCCGGAGGAGAAATCGACCAGCGCGGCGTCGGCACCGTCAAGGCTGGTGCCGGACATGAGACCTACGAAAAGCCCGGGCTGCGAAGCTCTGGCAGTAGCTGCGGGCACTATTCGAATCGCGCCGCCGAAGCAGCACTTACGCGCCCGATGGTTGCCCGCGCCTCCGAGGCAACCTCGAGGAATCTCGCCCTGAGTTGCGCCGGCACGGGCTCGGCCTTCGGCAAAGCGACGCGCATCGGGTCCTGGTGGATCCCCGAAATCTTGAATTCGTAGTGAAGATGGGGGCCCGTAGCGAATCCGGTTGCGCCCACGTAGCCGATGGGCTCGCCCTGGCGCACACGCCCGCCGGCACGAACGCCCCTCGCAAATCCTGAAAGATGGGCATAAAGGGTGGAGACGCCACCCCCGTGGCGAATCTCGACCGCATTGCCGTAGCCGCCACGGCTGCCTGCCGCCACTATGTGACCGTCGGCCGAGGCGATCACCCGGGTGCCCTGCGGGGCGGCGAAGTCAACGCCGGTGTGCGCGCGCCAGTTCTTGAAAATCGGGTGGACGCGGCCGCCGAAGCCCGAGCTCACGCGCGAGAACTCCACGGGCGAACGCAAGAATGCCTTTGCGCGGTTGGTGCCATCGAATGAGTAGTAGGTTTCGAGACCATCCTCGTCACGAAACAGGACCGCCTGGTACGCGCGGCCGCCGTTGACGAACTCCGCAGCGAGGATGCGCCCCGGG
>JANNKG010000152.1:0-4510 GCA_031396185.1 Burkholderiales bacterium
TTCTCGCGCGACAGGGTGTCGTATCCCAGCCCCCACTTCTCCAGGGTGCCGGGGCGGAAATTTTCCACAACGATATCGGCATCCTTCGCGAGGCGGCGCACCACCGCCTGGCCGTCCGCGTCGCGCAGGTTTACCGCGATCGACTTCTTGTTGCGCGCCTGGGCATACCACCAGAGCGAGTTGCCCTCGTGCAGCTTGCGCCATTTGCGCAGCGGGTCGCCCTCGCCGGGCGTCTCCACCTTGACGACGTCGGCGCCGAATTCGGCGAGCAGTCGGCCGCAGTAGGGGCCGGCGATCAGGGTGCCGAGCTCGATAACCTTGAGGTCTTGCAGGGGGCCGCTCATTGGGGGCTTTCGAAGCAATCAGCCGCTATTCTGCTACGAGAAGCGCGACCTCATTGCGCCCGGGAAGGAGGCAATGCCAGACTTCGGGGATATGCAGCGCAGTCCTCGCTTCGCCCGCCTCGCGTTGGGCGCCTTCCTCGCCGCGTTTGCCGGCCTCGCCGCCGGAACGCCCCCGGACGAGGGCTACAGCAACATCTACCCGCACGATCCGAAGGCGAGTTTCTGGCTGTGGAAATGGGAGCAGCTGCGCCATGGCGTGCCCGATCCCCCGCCAGGTGGCTGGCGCATACCCCACGTCAAGGCCGATGCCGCCGCGCTACGCACCAACACCTCGCGGCCCACCGTGACCTGGATCGGTCACGCGGCATTCCTCGTCCAGCTCGACGGCCAGAACATCCTCATCGACGCGCATTTCTCGGAGCGCGCGTCGCCCGTGCAGTTCGCCGGCCCCCGGCGCATCGTGCCGCTGCCGATCGACATCCCGGAGCTGCCGCGTATCGATGTGGTGCTGACCAGCCACAACCACTACGACCACCTCGACCTTGCCACCGTGCGCCGCCTTGCCGCGCAGGCTTCCGGCTCGCCGCTCTTCCTCGTCCCGCTGGGGCTGAAGGGCTGGTTCAACGAGCAGGGCATCGAAAACGTCGAAGAGATCGGGTGGTGGCAGGCGCGCGGCCTCGGGCGGGTGCGCTACACCCTCGTCCCGGTGCAGCACTGGAGCAAGCGCACCCTCCAGGACACTAACCAGTCGCTCTGGGGCGGCTGGGTGATCGAGGGCGGCGGGCTCAAGCTGGTGCACACCGGGGACCTCGGCTACTCGCGCGATGCGCGCGACATCGGCGATCGACTCGGCCCATTCGACCTTGCCTTCATCCCCATCGGCTCCTACGCGCCGCGCTGGTTCATGAAGACCATGCACATCGACGTACCCGAGGCGCTGCAGGTGCGGGCCGACCTGCGCGCCGCGCGTGCCGTGGGGATGCACTGGGGGACTTTCGAGAAGCTCACCGACGAGCCGCTCGATGAGCCGCCCCAGGAGCTCGCGCGGTTGCGGCGCGAGGCGGGACTGGTACCCGAACAGTTCGACGTGATGAAGGTTGGAGAGACGCGTAGCATCGTGCCAACCCGAAGAGGAGATAAACCATGAATCAATGGAACCCGATCCGCGCGGCGGGGACGTTCGCGGGCTGACTCCCATGGAAAAGGGACGCGACAACTACGCGGAGATTCGAGCGGGCGTGCGTGCGCTGTGTGCGGATTTTCCGTCCGCGTATTTCCGGGACGTCGATGCCAAGCGCGCCTATCCCGAGCAATTCGTGGCCGCACTCACGCGCGCCGGCTGGCTCGCGGCACTCATTCCCCAGGAATTCGGCGGCTCGGGCCTCGGCGTGTGCGAAGCCTCGGTCATCATGGAGGAGATCAACCGCTGCGGTGGCAACGCCGGCGCCTGCCACGGCCAGATGTACAACATGGGGACGCTGCTGCGGCATGGATCGGCCGAGCAGAAGGCCCGGTACCTGCCGCGCATCGCGAGCGGGGAGTTGCGCCTTCAATCCATGGCGGTTACGGAACCCACCGCGGGAACCGACACCACCGCCATTTCGACCGTCGCCGAGCGCAAGGGCGATCGCTATGTGGTCAACGGCCAGAAGGTCTGGATCTCGCGGGTGCAGCACTCGGACCTGATGATCCTGCTCGCCCGGACCACGCCTGCATCCCAAGTGGGCAGGAAGTCCGAGGGGCTGTCGATCTTCCTGGTCGACCTGCGCGATGCCATGGGACAGGGAATGACGGTGCGGCCGATCGCGAACATGGTCAATCACGAAACCAACGAGCTGTTCTTCGAGAACCTGGAGATTCCCGCGGAAAACCTGATCGGGGAGGAAGGTCGCGGGTTTCGCTTCATCCTCGACGGCCTCAATGCGGAGCGGGCCATCATTGCCGCGGAGTGCATCGGCGACGGCTACTGGTTCATCGACAAGGTGTCGCGCTACGTGGGCGAGCGCGTGGTCTTCGGGCGTCCCATCGGCCAGAACCAGGGGGTGCAGTTCCCGATCGCACAGGCGTTCATAGAGCTCGAGGCGGCTAACCTGATGCGCTGGAGAGCGTGTGAGATGTTCGATGCGGGCTTGCCGTGCGGAGAGCAGGCGAACATGGCGAAGTACCTCGCCGCCAAGGCCTCATGGGAAGCCGGCGAAGCCTGCCTCCAATTCCATGGAGGCTTCGGCTTCGCCGCTGAATACGACGTGGAAAGGAAGTTTCGGGAAACGCGCCTCTATCAGGTGGCGCCCATCTCGACCAACCTTATCCTCGCCTATGTCGCAGAGCACGTACTGGGACTACCGCGCTCCTACTGATTATTTGTTGCCCTGTCAGACCACCGGACGACGGCCGCGGACCACCAGGTTGTAGATGAACAGAACGACGATCGCACCGATCACCGCGCCGATAAACCCGGCCGATTGGCCAGCAGCGTAGAGACCCAGAGCTTGCCCGAGGAACGTGGCAACGACCGCGCCGACGATACCGAGGAGCGCCGTGATGATGAAACCGCCCGGATCGCGACCCGGCATCAGGAACTTGGCGACGATGCCCACGATGAAGCCGATGATGATTGCCCAGATGATGCCCATGTAAAACTCCTTTTCACGTGTTGGGGTTGCTGCAAGCTGCAATGTCTCGCGAATCAGAGCGGCGGTCTGTTGGCGTTCTCCGATTCCAGCGTAGGACGGCACCCGCGCTTCCAGGGCCGCAAGAGCCTTTTGTCCTACACCGCCATGGCCGGGGGATCGACAAAAAGGAGGTAAAACCGGACGAAAGAAGTGGCGGGTGAGTACTTACGCCGTAATTACTCGACCGTTACCGCCTTCGCGAGGTTGCGCGGCTTGTCAACGTCGGTGCCGCGCTTGAGGGCCGTATGGTAGGCGAGGAGCTGCACCGGGATCGCGTGGACGATCGGGGAGAGCAGGCCCGCGTGGCGCGGGGTGCGGATCACGTGCACGCCCTCGCTTTCGGTGAAATGGCTGTCCAGGTCGGCGAACACGTAGAGCTCGCCGCCGCGCGCGCGGACCTCCTGCATGTTGGACTTCACCTTTTCGAGCAGCGCGTCGTTGGGGGCGATCACCACCACCGGCATCGACGCGTCGACCAAAGCGAGCGGCCCGTGCTTCAATTCGCCCGCCGGATAGGCCTCGGCGTGGATGTACGAGATTTCCTTGAGCTTGAGCGCCCCTTCGAGGGCCACGGGGTAGTGGATGCCGCGCCCGAGGAAGAGCGCGTGATCGCGCTTCGCGAAGCGCTCCGCCCACGCCTGGATCTGCGGCTCCAGGTTGAGGGCATGCTGGATGCTGCCGGGAACGAAGCGCAATTGCCCGATGGCGTCGTGCTCTGCCTGGGGAGCCAGCCGGCCGCGCGCCTTTGCGATGGCGAGGGCGAGGGTGAACAAAGCCACCAACTGGGTGGTGAACGCCTTGGTCGACGCAACCCCGATCTCCGCGCCCGCGCGCGTGTAGAACACGAACTTCGAGCCGCGTGGAATCGCGCTTTCGCGCACGTTGCAGATCGACAGGGTTTGCGGGTGGCCCAGCTCGCGCGCGCGCTTGAGCGCTTCCATTGTGTCGAGGGTCTCACCGGACTGCGAGATCGTGACGATCAGCTGCCGCGGGTTGGGTATCGAGTCGCGATAGCGGTATTCGTGGCCGAGCTCCACGCCGCACGCCACCCGCGCCAGCGTTTCGATCCAAAAGCGCGCGATCAAGCCCGCGTAATAGCTGGTGCCGGAAGCGAGGATCAGGACCGAATCGATGTCGCGCAGCGCCGCCTGCGCTCCGGCACCGTACAGCCCGTCGACGTCGATGCCGCCATCGATCACGCCCTCGATCGTGTCGGCGACCGCGCGCGGCTGTTCGTGGATCTCCTTCTGCATGTAGTGCTGGTAAGGGCCGAGGTCCACGGCATCGGCGGACAGCTCCGAGATATGCACCTGCCGCTCGACCTTGCCGCCATCCCGATCGACGATCTCGACGCCGCCGCGCCGCAGCGCGATCACGTCGCCGTCCTCGAGGTAGATCACGCGCTTGGTCTCGGAGACCAGCGCCGAAAAATCGGAAGCCAGGAAATTCTCCCCCTCCCCCAGGCCCACCACCAGTGGGCAGCCCATGCGCGCG
>JANNKG010000193.1:0-2902 GCA_031396185.1 Burkholderiales bacterium
TTCGACAGCCGCTCGCACGACCCGTCGGCGATCATCGCGTCCAAGTCCTACAGGCGCTAGATCGAGCCTTTCACGGTCTTGAAATTCTTGAGCATGCCGCCAAGCCAGCGGTAATCGACGTAGGGCGCTCCGGCGCGCTGCGCCTCTTCCTTGACGATCTCGCGCGCCTGGCGCTTGGTGCCGACGAACAGGATCTGCCCCTTGTTGGCGGTGAGCTGGCGCACGTACTTGAGCGCATCCTGGTACATCGGGAGGCTCTTCTCGAGGTTGATGATATGGATCTTGTTGCGCGCTCCGAAGATGTACGGCGACATCTTGGGATTCCAGTAGCGCGTCTGGTGGCCGAAGTGCACGCCGGCTTCCAGCATCTGGCGCATGGTGACTGACATTCGGAAAACTCCCGTGGTTAAGGTTAGGGCCTCCCCCGCGATGAACCGATTCTTCCGTGAGGAACAATTTCACGGAGAAATCAGCACCTTAGCCGGTAGCGGGGTGTGGATTGGAAAGCACGCCATTATAGCGCGAAAAGCCCCGCTCATTCAATCGGTTCCGCCGCCGAAAGCCGGAATGTTATGGTGGCTCCCAACCCGCGAACCTTTCCCTCACCCCGCCCACATGGTCCTCAGCATTCCCGGCGAGCGCGCCGCGCCCGCGCCCGGCCTCGAGATTCGACCCCGTCACGTCAAGGCGTGGATCGCGACGCAACCCCTCAACGTCACCTTCGAGACCGGCCGGAAGCTCTGCCGGCACCTGGCCGCCACCAATCGGTCGCACCTGGATGTGAACGCGCGCCTGGAAATTCTCGAGGCCTACCGGCCTGCCGCAGAGGGCATCCTGCGGGACCTCGAGGCGATGTACGCCGACGCACCCCTGCCCCTGGCACCCGGCCCTCGCGCCGCGCTCGGCCTTGCGCGCGAGTTCCTGACCGAGCTCGCCCTCGGCTACCGCATCGCGATCGTGGACTTCCGCGGCACCCTGTTCTCGTCGAAGAAGCAGCTCGCAGCACTCCTGCTGCGCGCGACGCAATACACGACCGCGCGCCTGTTCGCCGCCTACCAGTCGTACACCCCGGTCCCCAGCGGAACCTGGGCCGAGCTGCACGAGCTATATCTCCTCGCTGAAAACCGCGGCGTCGCGCGTGAGCCGGGCGCGGACCGGGAGAGCCTTGCCGACCTCTACTGCGAGGCGTTGCTTCTGTCGCTGACCGATCCGTATCGCCTCGGGCAGGACGAAGCCCGGCGGGTACTGGAGCTGCTTCGCGCGAATCGCCAACTGGCGAGGCTCGGCCAGTCGCGACCGGCGACACCTCCCGGCGGGCACTTCATCGTGCCGTGCAACACCGACAAGCCGCCCAAGCCCTCGATCGGCAAGCTCGACGACACCGGCGGTCCCGACTGGCGTCTGCTCGATGCGAACCCCCTGGTCGAGCGGATTCGATCGACGGTCGGCGCGCGCGACCCCGCCAAGGCGCCGGCGGCAAAGGCCAAGAGCGCCTCCGACGCCAACCTCGCCGCGCGGCTGGTCGCCCTCTGGGGGGATCCGCCGAAGCGAACCTCGCGGCGCGATCCCGGCCAGGCGACCGTCGCCATCTCGATGGGGATCGACGGTGTCGGCCACTTCGTTTCCCAGGAGTCGAGAGTGGATCTGGCGCGCCAGGACGATATGGTTCGCCGCGGCATCACCATGCCGCTCGCGCCGCTGCCGCTGAATGACCAATCGGAGCCGATTCCGGTCTTCGAGTGGGACGTGGTGAACCAGAGTCAAGGGGGGCTGCGCGTGCGCCGGCTCGGGCGGACGGAACAGCCGATCGCCATCGGCGAGGTCGCCGGCATCAAGCTGGCCGGAAAGGCTCACTGGGCCATCGGGGCGGTCCGCTGGATCACCGTCTTCGAGGACGGCGGCATGGAATTCGGGCTGCAGTACCTGGCCTCGATGGCGCGCGCGGTCACGGTCAGCGCGTGGGGCGCGCCCTCCGGAGTCGGATTGCTGCTGGACGGCGAGGGCTCCACGTCGCTCCTCACCTCCCCCAATGCCTTCTCGAAAATGCGCGAGCTCGAGCTCGACGACCATGGCGATGCGTGCCTCGTGACGCCGTCGAGCGTCGTGGAAATCACCCACCGCTTCGAGCTGTTCACCGTCAAGGCATCCTGACGGGCGGCGGCGCGCGCGCGCCGGTACTCCGCAATGGGGAACCGCCGCAGGTCCCACGGGCCTAACGCTATACTCACGCCATGGAAGGCCACCGCCAGAACGTCGGAATCCAGCTCAAGACCCCGCAAGAGGTCGAGTGCATGCGCACGGCCGGGCGCCTCGCCTCCGAGGTGCTCGATTTCGTGGCCCAGCACGTGAAGCCTGGCGTCACCACCGGGTACCTCGACAAGCTCTGCCATGACTACATGGTCGAGGTGCAGGGAACGGTTCCCGCGCCGCTGAATTACGCCCCGCCCGGCCACCGGCCCTATCCCAAGTCGATCTGCACCTCGGTGAACCACCAGGTCTGCCACGGCGTGCCCGGCGACAAGGTGCTGCGCGCGGGCGACATCGCCAACATCGACATCACCGTGATCAAGGAGGGCTGGCACGGCGACACCAGCCGCATGTTCTACGTGGCCGAGCCCACAGTGCAGTCCAGGCGGCTGTGCGAGACGACCTATGAATGCATGTGGAAAGGCATCGCGCTGGTGCGACCGGGTGTCGCGCTCGGCGACATCGGCGCGGCGATCCAGCGCCATGCCGAGAGCCGCGGGTTCAGCGTGGTGCGCGAGTTCTGCGGCCACGGCATCGGCCAGCGCTTCCACGAGGAACCGCAGATTCTGCATTACGGGCGCCCCGGCCAGGGCCTCAAGCTGCAGGCGGGGATGACCTTCACCATCGAGCCGATGATCAACGCCGGCAAGCGCGA
>JANNKG010000275.1:0-4908 GCA_031396185.1 Burkholderiales bacterium
CAAGAAACGCGGCGCCCCGCCCGATGCCAATGAAGGTGTCTGACCCTTTTATTGCTTTTGTTGCATGCGTTCGTCGAGGAGCTCGATCCAGTGGCGAACCGGGGTGGGAGTGCCGGACTGGATATGGGAGAGGCAGCCAATGTTGGCGGTCGCGATGATCGCGGGTGCGCCGGACTCGAGGGCTCGCAACTTGTTGCGCAGCAACTGATTCGACAGCTCGGGCTGCAGGATCGAGTAGGTCCCGGCGGAGCCGCAGCAGAGGTGGGCGTCGTGCACGTGCGAGAGCGTGAAGCCCGCATCGGCGAGGATCGGCTCGACGACGCCGCGGATCTGGAGGCCGTGCTGCAGGCTGCAGGGCGAGTGGAATGCGATCTTCTGGGCGGCACGACCCTTCGTCGTTTCCGCAACCGCCGCGCGCTCCGCGAACACCACCTCGGACACGTCCTTGGCAAGCTCCGAAATGCGCGCGGCCTTCGCGGCGTACGCCGCATCGCCTCGCAGCAAATGCCCATACTCGGCCACCATCGTGCCGCAGCCGCTCGCGGTGATCACAATCGCCTCGGCGCCCTTCTCCACATGGGGCCACCAGGCGTCGATATTCGCCTTCACGTAGGCGAGCGCGTCGTGCTGGTAGTTGAGATGGTGGGGCACCGCGCCGCAGCAGGCCGATCCGCGCGCCTCCACCAGCGAAATGCCGAGCCGGTCGAGCACGCGCGCCGTGGCCGCGTTGATCGATGGCGCCATCGACGGCTGCACGCATCCGGCGAGCACCAGCATGCGCCGGGCGTGACGCGCAGCCGGCCATGCGCCCGGCGCTCGAGGCGCGAGGATCTTGCGCCGCAGCTCCGCGGGCAGCAGCGGCTTCACGAGGCGGCCCAGCGCGAATGCGATTCCAAACAGCGCGGGCGAGGGCAGCGCCTTCGCGAGAAACCAGCGCTTGAAACGCACCCCGGCGGGCCTCGGCACCTTCTGCTCGACCAGGTCACGCCCGATGTCCACCAGCTTGCCGTACTCGACTCCCGACGGGCAGGTGGTCTCGCAGGCGCGGCAGGTAAGGCAGCGGTCGAGGTGCAGCTGGGTGCGCTCGGTGACCGGGGCACCCTCGAGCATCTGCTTCATGAGATAAATGCGCCCGCGCGGGCTGTCCAACTCGTCGCCCAGCAGGTTGTAGGTGGGGCAGGTGGCAAGGCAGAAGCCGCAATGAACGCATTTGCGCAGGATCGAGTCGGCCTCGATCCCCTGTGGCGTGTCCTTGATCCAGTCGGCGAGTTGGGTCTGCATCAGGTCGTGCCGAAGGTCTTGATGCCTTCGGTCGCAAAGGCGCGCGCCACCGCCGGGCGCGCGATCATCCGCTCGTAGAACGGCCGAATGTTGCGCATCTCGTTGGCGGGCGGATCGAGCCAGCGTCCCCAGCGCGCCATCACCATGAAATAGATGTCGGCAACGTTGAGGTGCTCACCCGACCACAGGGGCCCGGTGAGCCGCGCATCCTCGTCGCGGAACCAGGCGAGCAGCTTCCCGGCACCGTGCTCCTTCACCTTCGACCGCACGTCCTCCTCATTGGAAAAATCGTCAGCATGGAAGTAGCGGTTGAACACCGGGTGGATTTCAGTGGCGAGGGTGGCGATCTGCTCGAGGGTCTTGGCGCGTTGCCACGTGCCCGGGGCGGCGAGCCAGCGCCGCTGGGCGTCGTGGCGGTCGCACAGGTACTCGACGATCGCGACACATTCGGTGAGTACGCCGTCGGGCCCTGCGATCGCCGGCACTTTGCCCTTCGGGTTGAGCTTGCGATAGTCGTCCCTGGCATTCGCATCGACGCGCTTGAGCTCGAACGGCACGCCCAGCTCCTCCAGCAGGCAGTGGACGACCAGCGAACACGAGCCGGGCGAAAAATAGAGGGTGTACATGGCCTAGAAGTCGTACATGCGTCCGGGATTCAGGATCCCGGCGGGGTCGAAGGCCGCCTTCAGCCGGCGATGGATCTTGAGGAGCGCGGGCTTGAGCGGATGGAAGACGCCGACGGATTTGTCGCCTGCGCGAAACAGGGTCGCGTGCCCGCCGGCACGCTCGACGGTCGAGCGCACCGTGAGCGCATCGAGCTCGCCGCTCACCCAGCGCAGTCCCCCACCCCATTCGATGAGCTGGGGATGCGCGAGCACCAGCGGCTCGGCGGTCTGTGGCACCGACAAGCGCCACAGGGGCTTGCCTGGAGCGAAGAACGGCAGCCGGTGCTCGCGCAACTCGCGCCAGTAGCCGGCCGCTTCGTGAACCTCCTCGCCGCCCATCTTCGAACGCGCCGCGTCGATCGCGGTCTGCGCGCCCGAAAGCCGCACGCGCAGCACGCCGTCCTGCCACGCGGTCGCGGAGAGTGGCAGAGGCTGGCCCGCCCACTGGTTGGCGATCACGATCGCATCGGCCTGGGCGAGCTCGAAGGCGAGGGTCGCCTCCGCCGGCGGCCGCGGCAATACCTTGAACGAGATCTCGGTGATCACGCCGAGCGTGCCGAGCGCGCCGGCCATGAGGCGCGAGACATCGTAGCCCGCCACGTTCTTGATGACGCGGCCGCCGAAGTTGAGGTCTTCGCCCTTGCCATTCACGATGCGCGTTCCGAGCACGAAATCCCGCACCGCGCCTGCGTAGGGGCGGCGCGGCCCGGACAGGCCGGTGGCGACGATGCCGCCGATGGTCGCGGCATCGCCGAAGTGCGGCGGCTCGAAAGCGAGCATCTGGCGCTCGTTGGAGAGTGCCGCTTCGACCTGGACGAGCGGTGTGCCGGCGCGCACGGTGAGCACCAGCTCCTTCGGCTCGTAGGCCACGATCCCCGAGTATTGGGACACGTCACACTCCTCGCCCCGGGGCTCTGCGCCGTAGAAATCCTTGCTGCCGCCGCCACGAATGCGCAACGGCTGCTGGCGCGCCGCCGCGTCGGCTAGCTGGTGGCACAGGCGCATGATGAATTCCTGGGCCATGGTCAGAAGCGCGGGATCTCGGGGCGCGGAACCTCGCCCTTGTGCACATGCATGCCGCCCCACTCGGCGCAGCGCCTGAGCGTCGGCACCGCCTTGCCGGGATTGAGGATGCCGTGCGGGTCGAACGCCGCCTTCACGTCGTGGAACGCGGCCAGCTCGGGCGCGCGGAACTGGACGCACATCTGCTTCAGCTTCTCGATGCCGACACCGTGCTCGCCGGTGATGGTGCCGCCGACCTCCACGCAAAGCTCGAGGATGCGGCCGCCGAATTCCTCGCTCCTCTCCAGTTCGCCGGGCTTGTTCGCGTCGTAGAAAATGCAGGGGTGGATGTTGCCGTCGCCCGCGTGGAAGACGTTGCCGACCGTCATGCCGTACTCGCGGCCGAGCTCGAGGATCCGATCGAGGACGTCGGGCAGGCAGCGCCGCGGGATGGTACCGTCGATCGTGTAGAAGTCGGGAAGAATCGTCGCCAGCGCGGCGAACGCACCCTTGCGGGACTTCCACAGGAGGGCGCGCTCCGCCTCGTTGGCCGCCACCCGCACTTCGGACGCGCCGCAGCGAGCGAGCACCGCCTGCACGTCGGTCAACGCGGCCCCCGCCTCTTCGACGCCGCCGTCGACCTCGACCAGCAGCAGCGCCTCGGCGTCACGGGGGAATCCCAGCGCCATGGACCGCTCGCAGGCCTCGATCACGATGCGATCCATCATCTCGAGGGCCGCGGGAATGATGCCCGCGCCGATGATCTCGCTCACCGCCTCGGCGGCCTGGCGCACGCTCGGGAAGGCGGCAAGCAGCGTCTCGGTGCGCTCCGGCAGCGGCAACAGGCGTGTCGTGATGCGCGTGATCACGCCGAGATTGCCTTCGCTGCCGGTGAGGAGGGCAAGCAGGTCGTAGCCCGGGCAGTCGAGGGCCGCGCTGCCCGCTTCGACCACGTCCCCGTCGGCATCGACCGCGCGAACGGCGACCACGTTGTGGATCGTGAGGCCGTACTTGAGGCAGTGCACGCCGCCCGCGTTCTCCGCCACGTTGCCGCCGATCGAGCAGATCGATTGGCTCGACGGATCAGGCGCGTAGAAAAGTCCGTGCGGCGCCGCGACTTCGGAGACGTGCAGGTTGCGCACGCCCGGCTCCACGACGGCAATGCGGGCAGCGGCGTCGACCTCGAGGACCGCGCGCATCTTGGAGAGCACCAGCAACACGCCGTCGCGATGCGGGATCGCGCCGCCCGAGATGCCGGTGCCCGCGCCGCGCGACACCACCGGGACGCCGTGCTTGCCGCAGGCGCGAACCACGGCACGCACCTGCTCTTCCGTTTCGGGCAGCACCGCCAGCATCGGCGTCTCGCGGTGGGAGATGAACGCGTCGGTCTCAAACGGCTTCAAGCCCTCGTGGTCGGCGATCACCGTTAGCGCGGGGCGGACGGCGCGCAGCGCCGCCAATACCTCGGCGCGAACGTCGGTCGTGGCGACGGCGTGCATCAGAAGCGCGGAAGATCGGGGTGGGGGAGCGCGCCGCCCTTCACCCGCATTGCGCCGTACTCGGCGCAACGATGCAGCGTCGGCACCATCTTGCCGGGGTTCAGCAGCCCGTCGGGATCGAACGCGGCCTTGAGCGCGTGGAACTGCGCAAGCTCCGCGGGCCTGAACTGGCTGCACATCTGGTTGATCTTCTCGATGCCCACGCCGTGCTCGCCGGTGATCGTGCCGCCCATCTCGATGCACAGCTCGAGCAGGTCCGCGGCGAACGACTCGGTGCGCTCGAGCTCGCCGGGAATGTTGGCGTCGTAGAGGATGAGCGGATGGAGATTGCCGTCGCCGGCGTGGAACACGTTGGCGCAGCGCAGCCGGTATTTCTCCGACAACTCGCCGGTGCGCCTCAGCACGTGCGCCAATGCCCCGCGCGGGATCGAGCCGTCGATGCAGTAGTAGTCGGGCGAGAT
>JANNKG010000356.1:0-1784 GCA_031396185.1 Burkholderiales bacterium
TCGTGCCGAGAATTGGATTCTGGTCGCCCATCAGGTGGTAGAGGACCCCCTCGACCATGTCGCCCGAGTGGGCGAGCGCGTCGGACGCGGCTCCGAAGGCAAAAGCGAGGACGAGGCCGAAGACCGACCCGAGGCGGCGGACAAGCATGGCAAATCTCCCAAAGACCCTGATGGCTGGTAGCCCTCTCAGGGGCGTTCCCTTGCCAGTGCGCCCGCCCGCCGTTGCGACGGGTCGGTAAAGGAATCCATTTTGCGGGGGCGGGCGGGGAATTCCTAGCGGAATATTCGGCACTCGGGAATGGGTGCGCTGCGGCTTGGCAGCTTTGTCGCCCCCGCGTAGGCGCTCGTTGTCGCCCCCGCGAGGCGCTCGTTGTCGCCCCCGCGTAGGCGGGGGCCCAATCTCCTAAGCCTTTGAAGAATTACGAAATAACACCTCCCAACGGGCAGCTACCGCCCCCGCCCCCGATACCCGGCGCGCTTCTGCCGCGCCTCCAGGGGCTTCGCCTGCATCTTCCCGATGAGCAGTTCGGCTGGAATCCGCAGCCCCTCGCTCAAAGCCCGGATCATCGCCACCGTAAGGGGCCTTTTTCCGGCCAGCACTTCGGAAACGCGGTTCCTCCCGCCCAGCAGCGGCGCGAGATCCTTCTGCAGCAGTCCCTGCTCCTCCATTCGGAAACGCAGCACCGCGATCGGATCCGGTTCCTCGAACGGGTAGCGCTCCCCCTCGTACTTGTCGATCAGCATGCCGAGGAGCTCGAGCCGATCTCCTTCCGGGGTGCCGAGCCTGGGGCCCGCGGCCGCCAGCGACTCCGCCTCGGCGAGGTACTGGCGGTGCTGCCTGTCCGATTTGATGATCTTCAGGTCCATTGCGAGTACTCCGTGTGCGTGCCGATGCGCAGGATTACGACCAGGCCGCTTTCGTACGCGATCCGAACCTCCAGTCGGTACCGGTTGCCCTTCACGTTGAAGACCACGCGGTTGCCCGGCAGGAAGCTGGCCGAGGCGAACAGGTCGCGGATGTCCTGCGGTTTTCGCCACTTCAGCCGCCGGGTTTCGGCGATCCAGTTTTCAATCCACGGACGGGCACTGGCGTGCTGCCTCGCGAAGGCGTCCAGCTTCTCCCGACCCAGTATGAGCATGTCATTGGCTACAACGCCTCTGCGGCCACAAGGTTAACATGCGGTTCCCAAACTGGGAACAGGCGGTGTCATCCCGGGCGCCGCTATCGCGGCAATGGCCCGGGATCCAATCTCCTTGGGTGTGGGCTACCTCGATTCGGGCCATGACGCGCCGCGTCATACCGCAGACATCTACCCTCGAAGAAACTCAGCAGCTATGACGCCACGCGATATCGAGAAACACCTTCACGAAACGTCGCGGAAGACGTCCTCATCCGTGAGATAGCCCGCCGCGGCCGCGTACGGCATGGCTGCGCTGCGAAGCGCGCGGAACTGCTGGATGGACAACTGCCGGCGAAGCGCATCGCGTGCGACCTCGCTCTTGGTCCGGCCGGATCGCTTGGCCAGGCGCGTCAGATCCCGGTCGAGCTTGTCGTCGAGTCGTATGGTGAGAGTGCCCATCGTTACCTCCCGGGATCAGCTTGTACGACGTTGTAACACAGGCGATTTCTCCCTCTCCCCGGGGAGAGGGTCGGGGAGAGGGTTCGGCCTTGAATGCGGGCGGCCAATCGGCTAGACTGGCTAGATCGATTCAAGGAGAGGCGATCATGGCCAAGTGGCAATTGCAGGAGGCGAAGAACCGCCTTTCGGAGCTGGTGCGCAAGG
>JANNKG010000381.1:0-2232 GCA_031396185.1 Burkholderiales bacterium
GTACGCGCCCTACTTCTACGACGGCACGCTCGCCATCATCGAGGCGATGAAGAAGGCCAACTCGACCGACCCGGCCAAGTTCGGCCCCGAGATCTTCAACGTGTCCTTCACCGGCGCCACCGGCACCGTCGCCTTCGACGCGAAGGGCGATCGCAAGGACGCCGAGATGACCATCTTCAAGCTCGAGGGCGGGAAAGTGAAGCCCGTCGCCATCGTGAAGGGTGGCGTCTCGACCCCGTTCATGGCTGCGGCTCCCGCTGCCGCCGCTGCGCCCGCCGCTGCGCCCGCCGCTCCCAAGAAGGAAGAGATGAAGAAGGACGACATGAAGAAAGACGAGAAGAAAAAATAACGACAAGAACAGAGCAGCTCAAGCAATCGACGGCACCGGAAACGGTGCCGTTTTTTTTCGTGGCGATTTGCGTAGAATCTCCCGCGTGGACACCTTCCTGCAGCAGGTCATCAACGGACTGACCCTCGGCTGCGTGTATGCCGTCGTGGCGCTCGGCTACACCATGGTCTACGGCATCATCCAGCTGATCAACTTCGCGCACGGCGAGGTGGTGATGATCGGCTGCATGGTCGCCTTCTCGGTGATCGTGGCGCTCGCCCCCTCCGGGATGCCGCCGCTGGTGATCGTCGGAGTCGGGATCCTCGCGGCCGTGCCGGTGTGCATGGCGGTCGGCTACGTGGTCGAGCGGGTGGCCTACCGTCCCCTTCGAAACGCCCCGCGCCTCGCCCCGCTCATCACCGCGATCGGCGTCTCGATCGTGCTGCAGCACCTGGCGCTCCTGGTGTGGAGCCGCAACATCATCGCGTTTCCGCAGATCATCGAGCTGAAGCTGTTCCACTTCGGCTCCTCCGAGAACAGCGCCGCGATCTCCAACATCCAGATCGCGATCATCGTGACCTCGCTGGCGATGATGGCGGGGCTCATCGCGCTCGTATACCGCACCAAGATGGGAATCGCGATGCGCGCCACGCAGCAGAACCCGCAGGTGGCGGGCCTGATGGGCGTGGACATCAACCGCGTCATCTCCTTCACCTTCGTGATCGGCGCCGCACTGGGCGCTATGGCGGGCGTGATGGTCGGCACCTACTACGGAATCGCGCACTACCAGATGGGCTTCCTGCTGGGACTGAAGGCCTTCAGCGCCGCGGTGCTAGGCGGCATCGGCAACATCGCCGGCGCCGTGCTGGGCGGCATCCTCATGGGCTTGATCGAAGCGCTCGGCGCAGGCTACGTCGGCGACTTCACCAACGTCTGCCTGCTCGATAAATTCCTGCCGGGATTCACCGAGATCTGCGCCGCGAGCCCCGAGTCGAGCATGTTCGGCAGCAACTACAAGGATGTCTATGCGTTCATCGTGCTGATCCTGGTCCTCGTCTTCCGGCCCCAGGGCCTGCTCGGCGAGCGTGTCGGCGACCGGGCGTAGATATGGACCCACTAGCGCTCTTGAGAAAATCTCCGGCGGCAAAATGGGTCGGGTTGGCCCTCATCGCGGCGGCGCTCATCGCGCTGCCGTTCGCGCTGGCGATGGCCGGTACCGCCTGGGTGCGCATTACCAACCTCGCCATCCTGTTCGTGCTGTTGTCGCTGGGACTCAACATCGTGGTGGGCTTCGCGGGGCTGCTCGACCTCGGCTATATCGCCTTCTACGCGGTGGGCGCCTACGTCTATGCGCTCCTTGCCTCGCCGCACTTCGGCCTGCACCTGCCATGGTGGGCGATCCTGCCTATCGGAGCGGCAGTGGCCTGCCTCTTCGGCGTCCTCCTCGGCGCACCGACACTCAAGCTGCGCGGCGACTACCTCGCGATCGTGACCCTCGGCTTCGGCGAGATCATCCGCATCTTCCTGAACAACCTCTCCGAGCCCTTCAACCTCACCAATGGGCCCAAGGGCATCACGACGATCGATTCGATCAAGGTCGCGGGCATCGACTTCGCCGAAACCACGCGGCTGGGCGAGCTGGTCTCTCGGGCACCATCAAGTACTACTACTTCCTCCTCGCGGTCCTGGTGGTGGTGATCGTCATCAACCTGCGGCTGCAGAATTCGCGCATCGGCCGCGCGTGGGAGGCGATCCGCGAAGACGAGCTCGCCGCGCGCTCCATGGGCATCAACACGCGCAACATGAAGCTGCTCGCCTTCGCCATGGGCGCGTCCTTCGGCGGTATCGCGGGCGGCATGTTCTCCGCGATCCAGGGCTTCATCAGTCCCGAGAGCTTCATCCTC
>JANNKG010000409.1:0-4393 GCA_031396185.1 Burkholderiales bacterium
CTCGGCTTTACCCAGCTCGGGCGGGTGGAGTTCGCGCAGCGGGGCGGGCGCATCTACACCGACGCGATCGACAACTCCGCGGGCGTGGACTGCTCCGACCACGAGGTGAACATCAAGATTCTCATGGGCATCGTGATGGCCGATGGCGAGATGACGATCAAGCAGCGCAACAAGGTGCTCGCCGAAATGACCGACGACGTCGGGCGCCTGGTGCTCGCCGACAACTACTACCAGACGCAGTCGTTGTCGGTTTCCGCGGTACGCGGCGAGAAGCTGCTCGACGCGCAGGCCGCGTTCATCCGCGCGCTCGAGCGCGCTGGCCGCCTCAATCGCGTAGTCGAATACCTGCCCTCCGACGACGACATCGCCGAGCGGCGCGCTGCGAAGCAGGGCTTGACCGCGCCGGAACGTGCGGTGCTGCTCGCATACTCGAAAATGCAGCTCTTCGACGAGCTCATCGCCGGCAAGCTGGTCGACGACGAGTACGTGGCGCGCAGCCTGGTGGAATACTTTCCTCCACTGCTCCGCAGCCGCTACGCCGATCTCATGCAGCGCCACCCGCTGAAGCGCGAGATCATCGCAACCGTCGTCGCCAACACGATGATCAACCGCACCGGCAGCATCTTCGTGCATCGCATGATCGAGGAGACCGGAGCGTCCACCGAGGAAGTGACCCGCGCCTACCTGCTGGTGCGTGACATCTTCGGGCTGGACGCACTGTGGCTCGAGATCGACGCCCTCGACAACAAGGTGCCCGCGCAGCTGCAGTACGAGATGCTGGTGGAGGCAGGCCGTCTGGTGGTTCGCGGTGCGCTCTGGTTCCTGCGCCGCCGCCGCGAGCGCATGCCGATCGCGCAGGTCCTCGATATCTTCCGCCCGGCGGTCGACGCCCTGCGCGGGCAGGTGCCGGAGATCCTGTCGGCGGGCGATGCGGCGGCCTGGGAGGCGTCCGTCACAAAGCTCACCGCCGAGGGCGCGCCGATCGAAGTCGCGCAAAAGGCCTCGAGCCTGGGCGCGCTCTACGCGACGCTGGACGTGACCGAGGTCGCCGGGGAAACGAAGAAGAGCGTCGAGTCCGTGGCGGCGCTCTACTTCGCCCTCGTGGGCGAGCTCGAGCTGCGTTGGTTTGGCGACCGCATCACCCAGCTGCCCACCGACACCAATTGGCAGGCGCTCGCGCGCAACGCATTGCGTGACGACCTCGCAAGCCAGCAACGCGCGCTCACCTCCACCGTCGCCAAGCTTTCGGATTCGGCCGACCCGCAGGTGATGCTCGAGGCATGGAAAGAACGCTACGCGCCGGCGATCCTGCGGCTGAAATCGATGATCGAGGAATTGAAGCGCCAGGGATCGCTCGACCTCGCGGTGCTCTCGGTGCTGCTCAGGGAGCTGCGCTCGCTCGCCTGACCGGTCTCGCTCTCCTGGGTGGCCCTCATTGCACGATCAACGCGGCCACGACGTTGCGGCCTTCGCCGAGGAGGATGTTGTAGGTGCGGCATGCGGCGGGCGTATCCATCGCCTCAACGCCGATTCCCGCTTTGTAGAGCGGCGCGAGCAGCGCAGGCTCGGGAAAGCGAAACTCCCGGCCGGTTCCCAGCAGGACGATCTCGGGCTTGAGCTCGACGATCGCGGCGAGGTGGTCGGCGGTCAGGGCGTCGATCGATGCGGCCGGCCAACCGGTCACCAGCCGGTCGCCGTTCACCACCAGGCTCGCGGAATGGCGCGCGCGGTTCACCTCCACGTAGCCGTCGCCGTAGCCCGTGAAGAGATTCTTGCCCTCTGCCTGCTCGCGCTCGATTTTCAATGACTTAAGCCTGCGTCGCGTCCTGCTAGAATCATATCTTTATTGCGCTGCAACAATGCAACATGAACATGAATGATGCGTCCAAACCGGTAATCCCCGAATTCTCGCGCATCAAGCGCTTGCCGCCGTACGTCTTCAACATCACCAACGAGCTGAAGATGGCGGCGCGCCGCGCGGGCGAGGACATCATCGACCTGTCGATGGGCAATCCCGACGGGCCCACACCGCGGCACATCGTCGACAAGCTGGTCGAGGTGGCGCAGCGCGATGACACCCACGGCTATTCGGTCTCGAAGGGGATCCCGAAGCTGCGCCGCGCAATCTGCCAGTGGTACAAGCGCCGCTGGGACGTGGACTTCGACATGGACCGCGAGGCGATCGTCACCATCGGCTCGAAGGAAGGCCTCGCGCACCTGATGCTCGCGACCCTCGACCGCGGCGACACGGTGCTGGTGCCCAACCCGAGCTACCCGATCCACATCTACGGGGCGATCATCGCCGGCGCCGACATCCGCTCGGTGCGCATGACGCCTGGCGTGGATTTCTTCGCCGAGGCCGAGCGCGCCATCCGCGAGTTGATCCCGAAGCCCAAGATGATGATCATCGGCTTCCCGTCGAACCCTACCGCCCAATGCGTCGAGCTCGAGTTCTTCGAGAAGGTGGTGGCACTCGCCCGGCAGTACGGCATCCTCGTGGTGCACGACCTCGCCTACGCCGATATCACCTTCGACGGCTGGAAGGCCCCCTCGATCATGCAGGTGCCGGGAGCGCGCGACGTGGCGGTGGAATTCTTCACCATGTCGAAGAGCTACAACATGGCCGGCTGGAGAATCGGCTTCATGGTCGGTAACTCCGAGCTGGTGACCGCGCTCGCCCGCATCAAGAGCTACCACGACTACGGCACTTTCACGCCGTTGCAGGTGGCGGCGGTTGCGGCCCTCGAGGGCCCGCAGGAGTGCGTCGAGGAGATCCGCCTCAAGTACGAAAGGCGCCGCGACGTGATGGTCCGGGGCCTGCACGACATTGGCTGGATGGTGGAGAAGCCGCGCGCGTCGATGTACGTGTGGGCGCAGATCCCCGAGCAATACCGCGCGATGGGCTCGATCGAGTTCGCCAAGAAGCTCCTGCGCGACGCCAAGATCGCCGTCTCGCCCGGCATCGGCTTCGGCGATTACGGTGACGACCACGTGCGCATCGCGCTGATCGAGAACGAGGCGCGCACCCGCCAGGCGGTCCGCGGCGTGAAGGAAATGTTCCGGCGGGACAGCCTCAAATGACGGTGAGCGTCGTTGCGGTGACCGACGCCAGTGGCGCCGTCGTGAACGCAGGAATGATGGGAGCCGCGGAGGGGGTGCACCGCCAACTGCGCCCCGGCCTGCCGGCCGACTACGCCGGGCGCATGAAGGAGGTCTTCGCCAGCGGCGCCGAGATGGCGGTGGCAGTGGTCGATGGCCGCGTCGCGGGTATCACGGTATTTCGCGTGATGGAAAAGACCTTCACCGGCCGGGAGCTCTACTGTGACGACCTGGTCACCGACGAGAAGCAGCGCTCGAAAGGTGTGGGGCGCGCGCTCATCGCTTACATGGAGGAGGTCGGCCGGCAGCGCGGCTGCCAAATGCTGGCGCTCGACTCGGGCACCCATCGCCAGCAGGCGCACAAGTTCTACTTCCGCGAGCAGATGCCGATCACGGCATTTCATTTCAGCAAGAAACTATGAAACCCATCACGGTTGGCCTCCTCGGCCTCGGAACGGTCGGGAGCGGCACCATCGAGGTGCTGCGGCGAAACCGCGGCGAGATCGCGCGGCGCGCGGGCCGTGACATCGTCATCACGGTGGCGAGCGCCCGGGACCTTGCCAAGAAGCGTGCCGTCTCGCTCGAGGGAATCGAGCTCGTACCCAGCGCCGCCGAGATCGTTTCGCGCCCGGATATCGACATCGTGGTGGAGCTGATCGGCGGGACCACCGACGCGCGCGAGCTGGTGCTGAAGGCAATCGATTCCGGCAAGCACGTGGTGACCGCCAACAAGGCACTTCTCGCCCAGCACGGCACCGAGATCTTCGGCCGCGCCCACGCCAAAGGCGTGATGGTGGCCTTCGAGGCATCGGTGGCGGGGGGCATTCCGATCATCAAGGCGATTCGCGAGGGCTTGTCGGCCAATCGCATCGAGTGGATCGCCGGCATCATCAACGGCACCTGCAACTACATCCTCTCCGAGATGCGCGACAAGGGGCTGCCATTCGACATGGTGCTCGCCGAGGCGCAGCGCCTGGGTTATGCCGAATCCGACCCCGCCTTCGACGTGGAGGGCATCGACGCCGGGCACAAGCTCACGATCCTGGCGGCGATCGCCTTCGGCATCCCGATGCAGGCCGACAAGGTGTACACCGAGGGGATCACGCGCCTCACCGGGCTCGACCTCAAGTATGCCGAGGGCCTCGGCTACCGCATCAAGCTCCTCGGCATCACGCGGCGCACGCCCAAGGGGATCGAGCTGCGCGTGCATCCCACGCTCATCCCCGCGCGGCGCCTGATCGCGAACGTCGAGGGGGTGATGAACGCGGTTCTGGTGAAGGGCGATGCCGTCGGG
>JANNKG010000436.1:0-7721 GCA_031396185.1 Burkholderiales bacterium
GCTTGCGAACAAAAACGGCCGGGGTCGGTCGTTGTTTTCTTGGCGGGGTTGTCGCAATTCTCGGGCGCCGGGCTCGGGTACAGGGGTCGATTTTATTTGGCCCCCCCCCCCCCCCCCAATGACGCCGAAATGACGCCGAAGCGCATTGACTCTCACGAGATTGCGGCGGCGGCCGTTCACAGCTGGGGCGCGGTGCATTCGCGGCTCGCTCCGATCATCGGTGAAGACGGATTTCGCGTCCTCTTCGCCCGCAGCCTTCACCGCGCCCGAATCGTGCATCCATGGCTTGCCCGAGAGCCCCTCAAGGCGGACGCCCCGTTTTCGATGCTGAAGGCGAGTCTTGAATCCCAGACACCGGAGCACGCCGCAGACGGGAGCCGGGCGCTCATCGCCCAATTCAATGAACTGTTGAACGCACTTATCGGTGAACAACTGGCGGCTCGCCTGCTCCCCCCCCTCTAGACGTGGCGGCAGGCTGACCAGACGAACTCGGAGATCGACCCATGCAAAAAAAAGTCCCAATTCGTCTCCTCAAGACCGGGGTGCCCGGGCTGGATACGATCCTCGGCGGAGGCCTTCCGGAATTTTCCTTCAACTTGCTCGCCGGCACCCCGGGAGCGGGCAAGACCACGCTCGCGCACCAGATCATGTTTTCGGCGGCGAATGCGGGTCGACGCGCGCTCTATTTCACCGTGCTCGGCGAACCGCCGCTGAAGATGCTTCGCTACCAACAGCAGTTCGCGTTCTTCGATGCAAACAAGATCGGAAATTCGATCCGTTTCGTGAATCTCGCCGCCGAGTTGCTCAAGGGCGATTTGAGCGCCGTGCTGAAGACCATCCTGAAGGAAGTCGAAGCCGACTCGCCGAGCCTGGTGTTCGTCGACTCGTTTCGCTCCATCATGCTGGCGACCAAAGGGCAACCGAGGGGAGAAAACGAGCTGCAGCACTTTGTCCAGGAGCTCGGCATGCACCTCACGAGCTGGGAAGCGACCACGTTCCTGGTGGGGGAATACGACGCGGACGACCAGAGCAACCCGATATTCACCGTGGCGGACGGACTGATATGGCTCACGCAGGATACTTACCAGGGATCGATGGTCCGCAAGCTCGAGGTCAAGAAAATGCGGGGCCAGCCGACGCTGCCGGGCCTCCACACCATTCGCCTCAGCGGCGAGGGAGTGCGAGCGTTTCCCCGGGCGATTCTGGACGCCAATGCGGCCACAAAACCGAAATCCGCCTCGTCTCGCGTCATGAAACGAATCAGCACCGGAGTGGTACGCCTCGACGAGATGCTTGGCGGGGGCTTGCCCAAGGGTTATTCGCTGCTGGTCGCGGGACCCTCGGGTTCCGGCAAGACGATCCTGGCCACGGAATTCCTGGCCGAAGGAGTCCGGCGGGGTGAAACGGGCGTTATCGCGGCGTTCGAGAAGAGTCCCGGCCTGGGCCTGAGCCCGGCTCTCGATCCCCTGGTGCGTTCCGGAAAGGTCGGCATCGTCAGCACCCGCTCGCTCGATCTGTCCATCGATGCGACCCTGTATGAGATGTCCGAGATGATTCATCGCATGAATGCGAAGCGTGTCGTGATCGATTCCCTGTCCGGCTTCGAGTTGGCGCTCGCGCCGTCGTATCGAGAGGACTTCCGCGACTCGATGTATCGCATGATCTCGGTCCTGACCGGCCTGGGCGTCTCGGTTCTGGCGACGTCGGAGCTGGAGGATCGCTATACCGACCTGCGCTTCAGTCCCTACGGCACCGCTTTCCTGACCGATGCGATCATCCTGCAGCGATATATCCAGCTGGAAGACGAGCTGCGACGCTGCATCGCGGTCGTGAAGGTGCGCGACAGCGATCACAGCAAGGCGCTGCGCGAATTCAGGATCGTCAAGGGCCGTCTTGTCATTGGTGATGCGCTCAGCGGATACGAGGGCCTGCTGGTTGGCCGGGTCAACGCAGTCCAAGCGAAGCGCCCTGCGAATCATGCCGCACCGAAAAGGCGGTAAGGAACCGCACCGCGGGGAAATTTCCCAACGCCGCGCCGAGGCGGCGCGGCGGCGCGAAGAAGCAGCTTCGCTTCGAGACGAGGCCGATCGCGCGAAAGAGGCCGCTGCGTTTTCCGACGCGGAGCCCGCCGTTCGCATGGCTCTACTACGCGAGGCGAACGAGAAGCTGGTGCTCGCCACGCTACAAGCCCAGATGGCGACCGAGGTCGCCGAGCACGCCAACAAGGACAAGGAACAATTCCTCGCGATGCTGGCGCACGAGCTGCGCAATCCCCTCGCGCCGATCGGCAATGCGCTGGCCATCCTGCGCCGAAAGACCGCCGGGGATCCAACGGTCACCTGGGTACACGACATCATCAAGCGGCAAGTCGATCACCTGACGCGGCTCTTGAACGAGTTGCTCGAAGCGTCCCGTCTCACCACAGGCAAGGTCCTGCTGAAGAAGCGACCGGTCGAAATCTCCGAGACCATGCGCTTCGCGATCGAAGCCTCCCAGCCGCTGATCCGCGGCCGTGGCCAGCAACTGAGCGTCGCATTCCCGGCGCAGTCCATGGTGGTGGATGGCGATCAGACACGCCTGGTGCAGATATTCAGCAACCTGCTTCACAACGCCGCCAAGTACACGCCCGAAGGGGGCTCGATCCGCTTTTCCGCCGGGGAGGCGGCCGGGGCCGTGGAGGTGCGCGTGACCGATAACGGCTCGGGAATCGCGGCCGACGTGCTGCCGCACATCTTCGACCTGTTCACTCAGGAAGGCCGCTCGCTCGACCATGCCCAGGGCGGGCTCGGCATCGGCTTGACGGTCGTGCGCAGCCTCGTGGAGCTCCACGGCGGCACCGTGAGCGCGATCAGTCCCGGCCTGGGCCTCGGGAGCGAATTCTCAGTCGTGATCCCGTTGATGGCGAACCCGCCCCTCGAAATCCCCGCGACGAGCGGCGAGCCATTGGAAGCGCCCGGACTGTCCCTTCGCATCGCGCTCATCGACGATAACGTCGACGCGAACGACAGCCTTAACGCGGTACTCGAGGTCATGGGCCACGATGTGTCCACGGCTTTCGACGGCAAGGTCGGATTCGCGCTGATCCGCGATACTCGCCCGCAGCTTGTCGTGTGCGATATCGGGCTGCCCGGAATGGACGGTTACCAGATCATCACGCGGCTGCGCGAAACGGCGAAAGGTCCCCTGCCGATCATGATCGCGCTGACCGGGTATGGACAGCCGGAGGATCGCGCCCGGGCTTTGGCAGCGGGCTTCGACCACCATTTGACGAAGCCGGTCGATGTCGAGGAGCTGCTGCGGCTGATTGCCGCGCAGGCCGAGCGCCTGCGGACGAGCCCTACGCCACCGCCGGCTCCGCGGTAGCCTTCACCACCGCCGCGATCGCGTCGGCCAGCGCCTGGACGTTGGCGCGGTCCTCGCCCTCGACCATCACGCGCACCACGGGCTCGGTGCCCGACGGGCGCAGCAGGACGCGCCCGCGGCCCGCAAGCTGCGCTTCGGCACGCGCCACCGCTTCGACGACGGGTGCGGCCTGCAGGTCAGCCTTGCCCCGCAGCTTCACGTTCACCAGCACCTGCGGCAGCAGCGTGAGCTCGCGCGTGTACTCCTTGAGCCCCTGGCCGGAGCCGACCACAGCCGCGAGCACCTGCAGCGCGGAAATCATCGCGTCGCCGGTCGAGTGGCAATCGAGGCACAGCAGATGGCCCGAATTTTCACCACCGCACTCCCAGCCGCGCTCCAGGAGCGTTTCGAGGACGTAGCGGTCGCCCACCTTGGCGCGCTGGAACGCGATGCCCATCTCGCCCAGGCGGCGCTCGAGGGCGAAGTTGGTCATCAGCGTGCCGACCACCCCGCCGCGCAACCGGCCCTCGGCCTGGCGGTGCTTCACCATCGCGTAGAGGAGCTGGTCGCCGTCGAAGAGGGTGCCATCGCGCTCGACCATGGCGAGCCGGTCGCCATCGCCATCGAATGCGATCCCGAAATCAGCCCCCTGCTCCACCACGGCGCGGGCGAGCGCCTTGGGCGCCGTGGCGCCCACGCCCTCGTTGATATTGGTGCCGTTGGGCTGGCTGCCGATGGCGATCACCTCGGCGCCGAGCTCCTGGAAGAGCCGGACGCCGACGCGGTAGTTGGCGCCGTGGGCGCAATCGACGACCAGCTTGAGGCCGCGCAGCGCGAGGCTCTTCGGGATCGTCGCCTTGCAGAACTCGAGGTAGCGGCCCTAGGCGTCGTGCACGCGCTCGGCCTTGCCGAGGCCCGCGGAAGAAGCCGGCAGCGCCATCGGGGCGTCGAGCAACGCTTCGATCTCGCTTTCCACCGCGTCGGGCAGCTTCATGCCGTCGGCGGAGAAAAACTTGATGCCGTTGTCCTCGAAGGCGTTGTGCGAGGCCGAGATCATGATGCCGGCCGAGAGCCTGAGCGCCCTGGCGAGGAACGCGACCGCCGGCGTGGGCATCGGTCCCACCAGCAGCGTATCCACACCCGCGGCCGAGAGGCCGGATTCGAGTGCCGACTCGAGCATGTACCCCGAGATGCGCGTGTCCTTGCCGATCAGCACCGCCGGCCGGTCGCGGTGCGGCGGCGCCACGTCGGCGCGCGACAGCACCTTGCCGGCGCAGTAGCCCAGTTTCAAGACGAACTCGGGCGTGATCGGGTGCACGCCCACGCGCCCGCGAATGCCGTCGGTGCCGAAATATTTACGGCTCATGGATGGTTCTCCGAAGTTTTCAGCGCCGCCCACACGCGAATTGCGTCGACGGTTTCCTTCACGTCGTGGACTCTCACGAGGCGCGCCCCATTCTGCACCGCGAGGAGGGCCGCGGCAACGCTGCCCGCGGCGCGCGCCTCCGGGGCGCGGCCGGTGAGGGCGCCGATCATGCCCTTGCGGGAGACGCCGGCAAGCACCGGGTATCCGATCGAAGCGAGCGCGGTGATTCCACGGAATAGCGCCACGTTGTGCGCGAGGGTCTTGCCGAAGCCGAAGCCGGGATCGAGCACGATGCGCTCGGAAGCCACGCCCGCCGCCTCGAGGACGCGCGCGCGCTCACGCAGGTATGCGCCCACCTCGGCGACCACGTCGTCGTAGTGCGGCGCCTCCTGCATCCCGGCGGGCGTGCCCTGCATATGCATCACGATCAGTCCCACGCTGGCGGACGCCACGGCCTCGACCGCACCTGGCGCCCGGAATGCATTGACGTCGTTCACCACGGCGCAGCCGGCGGCGATCGCGGCGCGCATCACCTCGGGCTTCATGGTGTCCACGGAGACTGCGATGCCGGCGCGCGCCAACGCCTCCACCACCGGGATCACTCGGCGCAGCTCTTCCGCGGCATCCACCGCAACCGCGCCCGGGCGGGTGGATTCGCCCCCCACATCGACCAGGTCGGCGCCCTCCTCGCGCAGCCGCAGGCCGTGCTCGATGGCGCGCGCCGGGTCGACGAACCGCCCTCCGTCAGAGAACGAATCGGGCGTGACGTTCACGATGCCCAGCACCAAAGGAAAAGGGGTGGCGCGAGGCCACCCCTTCGACTGCTGCGCTATTTCGACGGCGCTCAGGCGCTTTCCGCGGGCGTCGTGACCGGCTCGGGGCCGCGGCTGCCGCCATCGGGCGGCGGCGGGGTCGGCTTGGCGGCCACCGGCTTGGGCGGACGCGGCGGACGACCTTCCATGATGTCCTCGATCTGGTGCGCATCGAGCGTCTCCCACTCGAGCAGCGCCTTGGTCATGACTTCGACCTTCTCGCGGTTCTCCTCGAGAAGCCGGCGCGCCAGCGCGTACTGCTGGTCGATGATGGCGCGCACTTCCTTGTCCACGGCCCGCATCGTGTCTTCGGACATGTTCTGGTGGGTGGTCACCTGGCGCCCCAGGAACACTTCGCCCTCGTTCTCGCCGTAGACCATCGGACCGAGTGCCTCGGTCATGCCCCACTCGGTCACCATGCGGCGTGCCATTTCGGTGGCTCGCTTGAAGTCGTTCGAGGCGCCGGTGGTCATCTGGTTCATGAAGAGCTCCTCGGCGATGCGCCCGCCGAACAGCACGGCAATGTTGTTCATGAGGTAATCGCGGTTGTAGCTGTAGCGATCCTCCACCGGCAGCTGCATGGTCACGCCGAGGGCGCGTCCGCGCGGGATGATCGTGACTTTGTGCACCGGGTCGGTCTTGGGCAGCAGCCGCGCGACGATGGCGTGGCCCGACTCGTGATACGCGGTGTTGCGGCGCTCCTCCTCGGGCATCACCAGCGAGCGGCGCTCGGCGCCCATGATGACCTTGTCCTTGGCGCGCTCGAAGTCTTCCATGTCCACCAGGCGCTTGGTGCTGCGCGCGGCGAAGAGCGCCGCCTCGTTCACGAGGTTGGCGAGGTCCGCACCCGACATTCCAGGGGTGCCACGCGCGATGATCGAAGCATCCACGTCGGGGGCGATCGGGACCTTGCGCATGTGCACCATCAGGATCTGCTCGCGCCCACGGATGTCGGGCAGCGGGACCACCACCTGGCGGTCGAAGCGGCCCGGGCGCAGGAGCGCGGGGTCGAGCACGTCGGGACGGTTGGTCGCGGCGATCACGATCACGCCCGAGACGCCCTCGAAGCCGTCCATCTCCACCAGCAGCTGGTTCAAGGTCTGCTCGCGTTCGTCGTTGCCGCCGCCCAGGCCCGCGCCGCGCTGGCGGCCGACCGCGTCGATCTCGTCGATGAACACGATGCAGGGTGCGTTTTTCTTCGCCTGCTCGAACATGTCGCGCACGCGGGCCGCGCCCACGCCCACGAACATCTCGACGAAGTCGGAGCCCGAGATCGAGAAGAACGGCACTTTCGCCTCGCCGGCGATCGCGCGTGCCAACAGTGTCTTGCCGGTTCCCGGGTTGCCCACCATTAGCACGCCCCGCGGAATGCGCCCGCCGAGCTTCTGGAATTTCGACGGGTCGCGCAGGAAGTCGACCAGCTCGGCCACTTCTTCCTTGGCTTCGTCCACGCCCGCCACGTCGGCGAACGTCACCTGGTTCTGGTTCTCGTCGAGCATCCGCGCGCGGCTCTTGCCGAACGAGAACGCGCCGCCGCGCCCGCCGCCCTGCATCTGGCGCATGAAGAAGATCCACACGCCGATCAGCAGCAGCATCGGGAACCACGACACGAAGATGTTCATGAGCAGCGAAGGCTCCTCTTCGGGCTTGGCCTCCACCACGACGTTGTACTTCATCAGGTCGCCGACCATCCACGGGTCCTGGATGCCGGGGGTGAACACCGTGTAGTTCTTGCCGTCGCGGGTGGAGGCCTTGAGGGTGCGGCCGCTGTCGAGCTTCACCTTGGCGATATGGCCCTGGCGCGCCTCTTCCATGAAGGTCGAGTAGTCGAGGATGTTGGCGCCCGACTGGCGATTGCCGACTTGCATGAACACCATGGTCAGGATGACTCCGATGACGAGCCAAACCATGATGGTCCGAATGGTGTTGTTCACAGGCAATTCCTTCCGCCGGAAAAGGCTATGGGATTCAGCAATTTGGAGCAGGGCACTATAGCAAAGTTCGGGCGCGCGGCAGGGATATCAAGCCCCCCGGCGGCGATTGTTACTGCATCGGCCCGACAGGCTCATTCCGGCTTGAGGCCGCGCGCCAGGAGGTACTGCTCGGCGCTCTCGTCGCGGGACGCATCCGGTTTCCTGACCACCACTTTCCGGAAGGTGCGGCGCAGCGACTTGAAGTAGTCATCATACCCGGCTCCCTGG
>JANNKG010000447.1:0-1901 GCA_031396185.1 Burkholderiales bacterium
TGCCCAGGCCGTCGCCGGTGTTGATGAAGGCGTTGGTCGAGGAGTGGAAGATGCGCCCGGCGCCACCGGTGGCGAAGAGCACCGCCTTGCCCTGGAAGATGACGACCTCGCCGGTCTCCATTTCCAGCGCCGTCACGCCGAGCACCTGGCCGTCGGCGCCACGGATGAGGTCGAGCGCCATCCATTCGACGAAGAACTGCGTCTTCGCGCGGATGTTTCGCTGGTAGAGCGTGTGCAGCATGGCGTGCCCGGTGCGGTCGGCCGCGCACGAGCTGCGCTGCACCGGCTTCTCGCCGAAATTCGCCGAGTGCCCGCCGAACGGGCGCTGGTAGATGGTGCCGTTCTCGTTGCGGTCGAACGGCATGCCGTAGTGCTCGAGCTCGATCACGACTTCGGGCGCCATGCGGCACATGAACTCGATCGCATCCTGGTCGCCGAGGTAGTCGGAACCCTTGATGGTGTCGTACATGTGCCACAGCCAGCTGTCCTCGCCCATGTTGCCGAGCGCGGCCCCGATGCCCCCCTGGGCGGCAACGGTGTGCGAGCGCGTCGGAAACACCTTCGAGAGCACCGCGACCTTGAGCCCCGCCTGGGCAAGCTCCAGGGACGCTCGCATGCCGGAGCCCCCGGCTCCCACGATCACCGCATCGAACTTGCGAACCGGAGTCGTCATGGCGTCATCGTCCCCAGAGGATCGCGGCAGACCAGAGGAGATAGAAAACCAGTGCGAGCCCGATGGCGAACTGCATCACGAGCCGCAGCGCCGCGGACTTCACGTAGTCCATGACGATGTCGCGCATTCCGACCCACGCGTGGTAGAGCAGCGCGGCGAGAAACAGCATCGTCGCCAGGCGCGCCACGGGCCCGGCGAAAATCGCCTGCCAGTCGGTGTACGAGGCGGGCGGATGCCACGCGAGGCAGGCGGCAAAACCCACCGTGTAGATCGCCATCACCACGGCGGTGAGGCGTTGCATCAGCCAGTCGGCCAGGCCGGAATGCGTGCCGACCGGCGATTTTTCGTAGCGCGTCACCACAGCCGCCACCCGAGCAGCAACGTCGTCGCCAGCCCGAGGGCGAGCACCGCGATCGCCGAGGCGCGCGCCGGCGCCTTGGCAACTCCCAGGTGCACGTCGAGCAGCAGGTAGCGGATTCCCGCCCAGAAGTGATGCGCGTAGAGCCACACCGAGGCCAGCGCCACGACCTTCACGATCGGCCGCGAGAAGAACTCGCGCCAGTGGGCATAACCCTGCTCGGAGCCCAGGGTGGACTGCAAGATGTAGAGCAGCAGCGGAAGGATCGGGAAGAAAAGCAGCAAGCCCGAAACGCGGTGGAAGATCGAGACCAGGCCCGGGGACGGAAGATGCGCCAGATTCAGGTCGTAGTACTTCGGGCGCGGCTTGGGCGCGGAGCTCATGTTGTTGTTCCTGTCGGCAGAAATCGATTTTATCAGGACAGCTCATTGAAGTATGAGAAGCCATGGGTCACGCACAGGCCACGACGCCATTCGACCGGCTTGTCGCCATAGGTGAACGCGATGCGATCGACGCACAGCAGCGGCGCACCCGGCGGCACCTTCAAGTGCGCAGAGGCCTCCGAGTCAGCGGCCACCGCGCGCAGCCGCTCCTCGGCGCGAATCATGCGCACGCCGAAGACCGTCTCGTAGAAGCTGTACACGGAGCCCTTGAATTCCTCGAGCTCGGCGAGGGTGAGCCCGGGAAACTGGCTCGCCGCAAACACGATCTCGTCGAGGATCACCGGGCGCCCCCCGAAGGACATCACTCGCTTGAACCCCATCGTCGGGGAGCCGGGCTTCAAGCCGAGTGCGCGCGCCGCCTCACCGCCCGCCTTGCCGCGCTCGAGGGCGAAAAAAAGGTTTTCCGGATGAGGCTTGTCGCCCGCAT
>JANNKG010000452.1:0-2829 GCA_031396185.1 Burkholderiales bacterium
GCGAGGGCCAGGAAAGCGGCCATCGAGCAGGCGGCGATGCGCGGGAGGGTCATGGTTTTTAGGGGGTCAGTGCGAGAGTTGATCGATTGTGGCAGACGGCGCCAAGGCGGATTGTCACGGTCGATTACGGGAGGATCCACAAAGCGTGCGAGGCGAGCTACCTCGAAATGGCCTATAACGCGTCGCGTCATGCGTCAGACCGCCACGCCCCACAGAAATTCACGCTCCATGACGTCCGGCGTCATATGGGCGCCACGCGTCATGGTCGTCGCACCCGGCGCCGCTCGATTCGAGCCCAATCATGACGTCTCCCGTCATAGGTCGAATTGACCTCCCCCTCATCGATCGTCTCGACCCACTCATCGTCGGACGGGAGGGGTTTTCTCGGCCTCGCCTTCAGGCTCGTCGCACCTGGGGCCGTCGCCGTCGCCGTCGCCCTCGCCCTCGCCCGCGCCCGCTCGATGTCGTAATCGGCCTGCAACGCCATCCAGAAGTGCGGCGAGGGGCCAAGCGCCTCACCCAGCCCCAACGCCGTCGATGCAGTGATCGCACGCTTGCCGTTGACGATCTGGTTGATGCACCGCGGAGACACGCCGATGCAGCGTGCCAGGGCGTTCTGGCTGATCGAAAACGGCCGCATGAATTCCCCGAGCAGGATCTCCCCGGGATGCACGAGGCGGCTGCCGATGCGGGAACGGATGAGGGACGGAATCGGCTGCATGGCCAAAGAACGCCCAGCCCCACCGCGGCGATGACTCCGGCGATCACGACCCGCCGCGACTACTTGAGCCGTCGCCTGCGAACCTCGTAGAGGCACACGCCACTCGCCACCGACACGTTGAGGCTCTCGACCGACCCCATCATCGGCAACGACACGAGGGAGTCGCAACTTTCCTTCGTAAGCCGCCGCAGGCCCTCGCCCTCGGCGCCCAACACCAGCCCCAATGCGCCTTCGAGCTTCGCCTTGTAGATCGTCTCGGGCGCCGCGTCGTCGGTGCCGATGAGCCAGATGCCGCGATCCTTCAGGTCCCGCATGGTGCGCGCGAGATTGGTCACCACGATGTACGGCACCGATTCGGCCGCGCCCGAGGCCACCTTGATGGCCGCGCTGGTGAGCCCCACGGCGTGGTCCTTGGGCGCGATCACCGCGTGGGCGCCGGCGCCATCGGCCACCCGCAGGCAGGCGCCGAGATTGTGCGGATCCTGCACGCCGTCGAGGATCAGGAGCAGCGGCGGCTCTTCGAGGCCCTCGAGCACGTCCTCAATGAACTTGGGCATATCGAGCGCCTCGGCCTGAGCGACCACGCCCTGGTGGCGCATCCCGCCGCTCATGCCGTCGAGGCGCTTCGAATCGACCGGGATCACGCGGATCTCGTGCCTCTTCGCGAGCGCGCGCAGGTCGCGCATGCGCCCGTCGTTGCGGCTGGCGTCGATGTAGATCTCGCTCACCGTGTCCGCCTTCTGCCGCAGGCGGCTATTGATGGCGTGGAACCCGACGAGTGTCGTCACTTGTACTTCTTCATTTTCTTGTCGATGTCGCGGGGCTTCTTCTTCGCTTCCTTCGGGCCCATCGACTGCGGCTGCGGCGCATCCACCAGCACGAAATCGATCTTCGACTGCTCGAGGTTCACCCGCACCACCTTCACCTTCACCCGGCTCGCGAGCTGGTAGCGCACGCCCGAGCGCTCGCCGCGCAGCATGTGCTTGTGCGAGTCGAACTGGAAGTAGTCCTGGCCGAGGTCGGAGATGTGCACCAGGCCATCCACGTAGAGCTCGTCGAGCGTCACGAAGAGGCCAAAGCCGGTAACGCCGCTGATGGTGCCCTCGAACTCCTCGCCGACGTGATCCTGCATGAAATACGTCTTCAGCCACGCCTCGACGTCGCGGGTCGCATCATCGGCGCGGCGCTCGGTCTCGGAGCAATGCACGCCGACCGCGTTCCAGTCGCCCGCGTCGTAGCGCTTGCCGGCGAGGATCGCCTTGATGCCGCGGTGCACGAGCAGGTCGGGGAAGCGCCGGATCGGCGAGGTGAAGTGCGCGTAAGCGTCGTAGGCGAGGCCGAAATGCCCCACGTTCTCGGGCGTGTAGACGGCTTGCGCGAGGCTGCGCAGCATTACCGTCTGCAGCATCCCCGCGAACGGCTTGTCCTTGATGCGCCGCAGCAGCTCGGCGTAATCCTTGGCGTGAGGCTGGTCGCCGCCGCCGAGCGAAAGGGCGAAATCCTTCAGCATCGCGCGCAACGCCTCGAGCTTCTCGGGCGTCGGGCCCTCGTGCACGCGGTACAGCGTCGGCTGCTGGTTCGACGACAGATAGTCCGAGGCGCACACGTTGGCGGCCAGCATGCACTCCTCGATCAATCGATGCGCTTCGTTCCGCATCACGCGCTCGATGCGCTCGATCTTGCCGTTGTCGTCGAAGATCATGCGCGTCTCGACGGAATCGAAATCGATCGCGCCGCGCTTCTGGCGCTCACCGAAGAGCGCCTTGAAGACCGCATAAAGCGTGTCGATCTCGGGGCGGCTCGGGAGCTTCGCCGACAGCATCTCCCACACCTTCGTGTAGGTCATGCGCTCGTGGGAGTGGATCACGCCGTTGTAGAACTCGTAGCCCTTCACTACGCCGCCCGTAGTGATCTCCATCTCGCACACCATCACCAGCCGGTCGACGTCGGGCTTGAGGGAGCAAAGCTCGTTGGAAAGCTCCTCGGGCAGCATCGGGATCACGCGCCGCGGGAAGTACACCGAGTTGCCGCGCTCGTAGGCTTCGTTGTCGAGCGTGTCGTGGTGCTTCACGTAGTGCGACACATCCGCGATCGCGACCCACAGCCGG
>JANNKG010000467.1:0-14226 GCA_031396185.1 Burkholderiales bacterium
AGCCGATCGGCACATTGATGTCGAGCGCCTGGTGAACCGTGAGGTTGGTAGGGGCGGAGGGGCGATGGTGATAGGCCGGCATCGCAAGTTTGCCGATCTCGTCGGCGTCACGGAAACCGCCATCGGTCACGATGCCTGCGACACCCCTCACCATCAGTCGCGTCACCAGGATCGAGCCCGCCGACGCCGCCCGCGCATCCTTGCGGCTGTCGATCACGAACACCGCGCCCGGAGGGCATTCCTCCACGGCCTTGCGCTGCGGATGCGCCGGATCCCGGAACACCGTCATCGGATTCAAGTCCTCGCGCGCCGGAATGTAGCGCAGCGTGAAGGCCTCGCCGACCATCGTTCCTGCCAATCGATTGAGCGGGTGGACGTCCTGGATGAACTGGTTGCGAAGCCCGCGCTTGAAAAGAATGCTCGTGAGTGTGGCCGTGCTGACGGTTTTCAGCTTGTCGCGGGTCTGCGGGCTCAGCTTGCTCATGCTTCCTCCACGGCGTCCGAAGACTTCTCAGTAAATTTCGGGTTCGGGCACCGGAGCGCCAAAGTCGGTTTGCAGGAAATCGAAATCGCAACCCTCGTTCGCCTGCTGAATGTGCTTCGAGAACGCGTAGCCGTAGCCTCGCTCGTAGTGCTTCGCCGGGGGCTTCCACGCGGACTTGCGGCGCGCCATCTCGTCATCGGCAATCTCCAGCCGGATGCTGCGCTTGTCGATGTCGATCGAGATCATGTCGCCGTTCTTTACCAGCGCCAGGGGCCCGCCAATGAACGATTCCGGCGCCACGTGCAGGATACAGGCGCCATAACTGGTCCCGCTCATGCGCGAGTCCGAAAGCCGGAGCATGTCGCGGATGCCCTGCTTCACCAGCTTCTTCGGGATCGGCAGCATTCCCCACTCGGGCATCCCGGGGCCGCCTTGGGGCCCGGCGTTGCGCAGAACCAGGACGTGATCGGCGGTGACCTCGAGATCCTCGTCATCGACAGCGGCCTTCATCGAGGGGTAGTCGTCGAAGACGAGCGCGGGGCCGGTGTGCTTGAAGAAACGCGGCTCGCACGCGCTCGGCTTGATGACGCAGCCGTCGGGGGCGAGATTGCCCTTCAGCACTGCCAGCGCGCCCTCGCTGTAGAGCGCATTGTCGACGGTGCGAATGACGTCGTCGTTGTGCACCTCGGCGTGCGCAATGTTCTCCCCCAGCGTACGTCCGGTCACGGTCATCGCGCCGAGGTCGAGCTTGCCGCGCAAGCGCGTCATCAGCCCGGGAAGCCCGCCGGCATAGAAAAAGTCCTCCATCAGGTACTTGTCGCCGCTGGGGCGGATGTTGGCGATGACCGGCACGTGGCGGCTCGCCTTCTCGAAATCGTCGAGCCCGATATCGCAGCCGGCGCGGCGCGCCATGGCGATCACGTGGATGATTGCGTTGGTGGAGCACCCCATCGCCATCGCCACCTTGATCGCGTTCTCGTAAGCCGAGCGGGTCTGGATCTTCGCGGGCGTGAGGTCCTCCCACACCATGTCCACGATGCGGCGGCCGGACTCGGAGGCCATGCGGACGTGGTTCGAATCGTCGGCCGGGATGGAGGACGCCCCAGGCAGGCTCATGCCGATCGACTCGATGATGGCGGTCATGGTGCTTGCGGTGCCCATCGTCATGCAAGTGCCGTGGCTACGCGCAATTCCGCCCTCGACGCCCAGCCAGTCCGCCTTGGTGATCTTGCCCGCCCGGCGCTCATCCCAGTATTTCCAGGAGTCCGAGCCCGAACCGAGGATGGTGCCCTTGTAATTGCCGCGCAGCATCGGCCCGGCCGGCACGAAGATAGCGGGAATGCCGTTGCTGGTCGCGCCCATCAGCAGCGCGGGCCCGGTCTTGTCGCAACCCCCCATCAGCACCGCTCCGTCCACGGGATGGGACCGGAGCAGCTCCTCGGTTTCCATCGCGAGCATGTTGCGGTACATCATGGTCGTGGGCTTCACATAGGTTTCCGCAAGCGAAATCGCCGGCATCTCCACCGGGAAACCGCCCGCGTGCAGGACGCCCCGCTTCACGTCTTCGACGCGTTGCTTGAAGTGCATGTGGCACGGCTGGAGGTCGGACCAGGTATTGAGGATGGCGATGATCGGGCGATCGAGGTAGTCCTCGGGCGCGTAACCCATCTGCATCATGCGGGAGCGATGTCCGAACGAGCGCAGGTCGTCGGGGGCGAACCATCGGGCGCTGCGCAGCGACGCGGGAGTTTTCTTCATGCGACATCCTTCACTGCCCTGTTGGCCCTGATTCCCCAGGCGTCGAGCTGCTTCCCGAGCTTCGACACCTGCGCCTCCGTGAGCGGCCATGCGGAGGGCGGGCGCGTCGCACCGCAATCCTCGACATCAACTGCAGCGCGGCTTTCACCACCGTCACGTTGGTTCCGTTCTGCTCCTCGGCGCGCAACTCCTCGAAACCCGCCATCACGTCGATGAGCTTTCGCGCCATCGCGTAGTCGCCCGTTTCGAGCGCGGCATGGATCGCCATCGAATGCTCGGGCCAGACGTTGATCAGCCCTGAAGTGAAGCCGCGCGCGCCCACCGCGAAGAACGGCGGCGCCCACGGTTCCGCGAGGCCATCGACCCACACGATATCCGGGTCGCAGCGGCGGATTGCCTCGGCCAGGCGCAGCGGCGTAGGACAGGCCCATTTGACTCCCGCGACACCGGGAATGCGGCACAACTTCTCGATCGCCTCGAGGCCGATGCCGTCGTTGCGCAGGTAGAGCATCAGCGGCAACCCGCCCCCCGCCTCGGCGATGCGCTCGACGTACGTGATGACGCCGCGCGGGGAAACGAAGGGATCGGGAGGCTGGTGAACCATCAGGGCCGAGGCGCCCGCCGCTCGCGAGGCGCGTGCCAGCGCGCAGGCATCGTGGACACTCTTCCCGACGCCTCCGATCAGCACCGAGCGCCCCCCCACGTGCTCGGCGACCGAGTGAACCATTGTCTCGGCCTCCTTGGCCGTAAGTCCATAGAACTCGCCGGTGTTTCCATTGGCGACGAGCGCATGCACCCCTGCGACGATGGCGCGATCGACGATCGGCTTGAGGCGTCCGGGCGCGAGGTGGTCATCGCGGTCGAACGGGGTCACGAGGATCCCTGAAATTCCGCCCAATGCGTCGCGCAACTTCTTCTCGATCCTGGCCATCAACGAGCTCCTGTCGGCCGCTGTCCGCGGGGTCACTCGAATCAATTGTCGAATGGCACGCTACCATACGTCTTACGAAACCCGCGAGGTGGCCCATGTCCGTCCATTCCCTGCCCGCTTCCCGCAGCGCCGATCCCGTCACCCAGGCCAGGATCCACCTTGCCGCCGCACACCGCCTCGCGGTGCTGCACGAGCTCGAGGAAGGCATCGACAACCATTTCACCGTGACGGTCCCGGGCCGTGACGATCAATACTTCATCCTGCCCTTCGGCTTCCACTGGTCAGAAGCGCGCGCGAGCGACATGATCGTCTTCGACGACTCGGGAGCAACGCGCGAGGGGGAAGGCATAGTGGAGATGTCGGCCTACTGCATCCACGCGCCTATCCATCGCATCGCAGGCGCGAAAGTCGTGCTGCATACCCACCAGCCCTGGGCGGTCGCGCTCAACATGCTGAAGGACAATCGGCTCCTGCCCGCCAACCAAACCGCGGCGTTCCTCGCGGGCCTCATTGCCTACGACGACAACTATGCCGGCACGGCGGACACGCTCGAGGAAGGCCATCGGCTCGCTGGCTTGATGGGCGGCAAGCCAGTCGTCTTCATGAAGAACCACGGCATCCTGGTGACGGGCGAGACCGTGGGCCAGGCCTATCGCCGCCTCTACAAGCTCGAGCGCGTCTGCCGCACGCAGATCCTCGCCCTTTCCACCGGACGGCCGCTGGAGGTGCTCACGGAGGAGATCATTGCGCGCGTGCTGGCGCCGGCGGAACTCGAAACCCATTCGCGCGAGGAGCGCGATCGCCTCTACTTCGAGGCGATGATGCGCGTGGTCGACCGCGACCTGCCCGGCTATCGCGACTAGATCTCGATTCGCGTTCCGACGTCCTGGGTAAGGCAGAATCCGGTCGTGAGCAACCGCGCCGACGACGCCGCCCGATTGAGTAGTGCGGTGGCGTCCAATCCCTCCGACCGCATCTCCTGGCACAACCTCGCGGCCGCCGAAGGCGACCTGGGCCGAGTGGTCGAGGCCGAGGCGGCTGCGCGCCGCGCCATCGCGCTAGGGGTTGCGGCACCGGAAACGCGCCTGGTGCTCGCGCGCGCGCTGCAGGGGCTGCGCCGGCTCGATGAGGCCGAAGCCACGTTCGAGGAAGCGATCGCATTGCGACCGGCGTACGTCGAGGCGCATCGCGACCTTGCGCAATTGGCCTGGATGCGCACTGGAGATGCCAACGCGGCCCTGTCTCGGCTGGACATCGCAATCGCCCGGACGCCGCGCGAATCAGGCCTGCACCTGGTGCGCTCGGTGGTCCTCGAGTTCGCTGGCGACCGCGCGCGCGCGCTGTCGGCGGTGGAGGCGGGATTGGCTCAGGTGCCCGACGACACGGCGCTCCTGCGCCAGGCGGCGCATCTCTGCGTCGAGACCGGCGATACGCAGCGCGCACTGCTGTTTGCCCAGCGTGCATCGAACCTGGCACCGGCGGGATCCGCGCTCGAGCTCACCACGATGTGCGAGGCACTGCTCGCGTCAGGCCGCATCCTGGAGGCTGATGCCGCCGCCGAGGCGCTGTTGAGGGCACAGCCCGCGAATCAGTACGCCCTCGCCCTCCAGGCCACCAGCTGGCGCCTCAAGGGCGATCGCCGCTATGCGAGCCTCCACGACTACGGGTCGCTCGTGGCCTCGGGCAAGCTCGACACGCCGGCGGGCTTCGACACGCTGGAGGCCTTCCTGCAGGCGCTGGCAAGGGAGCTCGAGGGGCTGCATGGTTTTCGCGCGCATCCGCTGCAGCAGTCGGTACGCGGCGGAAGCCAGCTGCACCTCCAGGCGCCCGAGCTCGCGCGCCCGCTGATCAATTCGTTGTTCCAGTCGATCAACGCGGCGGTTCAACGCCATCTCGCGAAGCTGGGCCCCGGGCAGGATGTGCTGCGCGCACGCAACACCGGACGCTTCGGCTTCAGTGGCGCCTGGAGCGTGCGCCTGCGATCCGGCGGCCATCACGCGGATCACGTCCATCCGCACGGTTGGCTCTCATCGGCCTGTTATATCGCGCTGCCGCCGAGCGTAGGGAATTCGACCGACCGCGCGGGCTGGCTTCGGCTTGGAAAACCGGCCGTTCCCACCATTCCCCTGCTCGAGGCCGAGCACTACGTGAGGCCCGAGCCCGGACTCCTGGTGCTCTTCCCGGCGTACATGTGGCACGGCGTCGAACCTTTCGAGAGCGAGTCGCCGCGACTGTCGGTCGCCTTTGACGTAGTGCCCGCCTGAATCCACTCCGAAGGCAGAAGGAGGCTAGGACTTCAGTCGCCCGATCAGCAGGTCGATGAGGTCGGAGCCGTCGGGTGAGCGCAGCCGGTGCTTGCGGAGCACTCCCGCGAGGTCGCTGCCGCCACGGTAGTCGGCACGGATGAAAATCTCGGCGATCGCGCGCTGGACCGCCAGCGACGTGGCGCGCGTAAAGAGCCGCGTGAGCTCCTCGAGCACCTCGCGGTCGGCAACCCGCTGGCGGGCGAGCGTCTCGAGGGCACGGACCTGGGCGCCCGAGCCGTCCATGCGTGCGACGCCAAACGCGACTGCACGCAACTCCTCGCCCTCGGCGATCGGACGGTGGCGCAGGTAGGCCTGCGCGATCTGCACCTCACGCTCGTCGCGGCTCGCGAGCGCTTTCAGTATCCGCGCGTGGCTGGTGTTGTCGCCGAGGCATGCCATGGCGGCATCCGCTGCCTTGCCGGCCATGAGCGGCAAGCCCTTCAAACGGTGGAGCTCCTGGTCGAGGCTTCGGTCCTGGTTGAGGCCGCAGATCAGGTCGACTTCGCCAAAGCTGGTGGAGCTGGCCGAGAGCAGGTCGCTGACCATTCGCATGATTTCGGCGCGGTGCTCGCCAGCCGGAAGCCAGCCCAAGGTACGCGCGAGCGCGGCAATGCGCACCCGCACTGCCGGGTCGTCGGTATCGCGTGCGAGCTGCAGGAACCGGCTGCGCGCGCCGCGATCGGCCGTTACCGCGGCCAGGGCCGATTGGAAGGCCGGGTCGGCGCGTGCGCCGTCGCCAAGCGTTGCAAAGAACTTCTCGACGCGATCGAGCGAGAGCCGCGTCTCCGCCATGCTGCGTACCAGCATCGCGTGGATTCCGGCGAGCTTCGCGGCGGGTGTGATGCGGTCGTCGAAATAGCGGCACACCTCTCCGCGATAGTCTGCGTGGGCATCCGACGCCTGCAGTCCCGCGGCAATCGCCATGCTCGCCGGCGCGAACAGCTTGAAGAGCCGCTCGCTCACCCGGCCGCTGCCGATCTCCTCGCCCCCCGCGCCCTGGAAATAGCGCTGCAGGAGCGGGCCGGCTACCTTGCCGTAAGGTGCCTTCGACGAGAACCCGTAGATCACCGGCACGCCCGGGAATAGCCGACGCATGTGGTCGAGCGCGCTCTCGCCGTGGCGGCCGGCCAGCTCGCGGGCCATGCGTTCGGCATCTCCAGGCGCCTGCCCGTCTCGGACCAGGCTGCGGGCAACCTCGGGCGTGGCGGTGCGCACCGGCGTGGGATTGAGCGTGTCGCAGCCAAAGAGATACACCTCCTTCAGCTGCGAGAACAAGCCCGGGCACGATTCGCTGCAGCCCACGCGCTCGATCTCGTCCACCGGCAGTGTCTCGTTCACGTGGAAACGCGACGAATAGAACTCGGTGCCCGCGAAGTGGCCCGAAACCAGCAGCACGTCGCAACGGATCCCCTTGCGGCACGAAGCGCCAAGCCAATCGGGCCGCCCGCGCTCGACCAACTCGACAAAGTCGTACCGGTCCGCGGGCAGGTTCTCGCGCATCACGTCGCGCTCATCGGACGAGTTGACGGTAATGGTGCACACCGTCTGCTTCTGCGCATGGGCCGGCGGCAGCGCGCAGGCGATCACCGCGGCAATCAACGGCAGCAACGGGCGCAGTGAAGGTATGACCCGTACGCGCCCCACAGCGGCTTCCTGCGCTACGTCGTGAACCTCCCCTAGCGCCGGCCAATTTCTAACGAGCATTGGGATCCCGGTGTCGGCAAAAAAACGCCTGAGCCATCGTAGCAGGCTCCAGGGCGCTGGCGGTAGGCCAATCAGCCCGGGAGTGACTCTTCCCGCTGGCGCTGCTCGTAGGCTGAAATGGCCTCCTCATAGCGCATCGTGAGGTCTATCTCGTCAATGCCGGCGACCAGGCACTCCTTGCGGAAGGGGTCGATCTCGAAGCGCTCCATGCTCCCGTCGGGCAGGGATACGGTCTGCGCCGGAAGATCGATTGCGATCCGCGAGCCGGGATTGCCTTCGAGCAGTCGCCGAATCGCGGCGACGCGCCCGGGCGGCAGCACAATCGCGAGAACGCCGTTCTTGAAGGAGTTCTCGAGGAAGATGTCGCCGAAGGACGGTGCGATCCAGGCACGCAGTCCCGAACCCGCCAACGCCCACACCGCCGCCTCCCGCGACGAGCCGCAGCCGAAGTTCTCCGCGGCCACGAGGATCTGCGCGCCATGGAAGGCGGGCCGGTCGAGGACGAAATGAGCGTCGCCTTCGCGCAGGTCATGGAAGAGAAAGTTCTCGTAGCCTGCCGAGCGCGGCTGGCGCAGGAAACGCGCGGGCACGATGCGGTCGGTATCGACGTTCACGAGGTCGAGGGGCACGGCGATGGCGTCGAGCGTGGTGAACGGCGTCACGGCAGGAGTTTTCTCACGTCCGTGACCTTCCCCGTGACCGCCACCGCCGCGGCCATTGCCGGGCTCATCAGGTGGGTGCGCGAGCCCCGGCCCTGGCGCCCCTCGAAATTGCGGTTCGACGTCGATGCGCAGCGCTCGCCGGAGGGCACCCGGTCGCCGTTCATCCCCACGCACATCGAGCAGCCCGCGTCGCGCCAATCGAAGCCGGCGTCGATGAACACCCGGTCCAGGCCTTCGGCCTCGGCGGCGCGCTTCACCAGGCCCGAACCGGGGACCACCATCGCCGGCACCACCGCCTTGCGGCCGCGCACCACCTGGGCCGCGGCGCGCAGGTCCTCGATGCGGCTGTTGGTGCACGAGCCGATGAAGACGCGATCGATGGCAAGGCCCTCGATCGCCTGGCCCGGCTTGAGGTCCATGTAGGCCAGCGCTTTTTCCATGCTGGCGCGACGGGCGGAGTCTGCCTCATTCGCGGGATCCGGCACGACACCGCTGACGCCTACGCCGTGTTCCGGACTCGTCCCCCAGGTGGCCATGGGCTCGAGGTCCGATGCGTCGAGGGCAACCTCGCGGTCGAAGGTGGCATCCGCATCCGAAGGAAGCCGCCTCCAGCGCGCGAGCGCCTGGTCCCACTCGGCGCCTGCTGGCGAATAGGGGCGCCCTGCGAGGTATTCGAACGTCGTCTCGTCGGGCGCGACCAGGCCGCTGCGCGCCCCGGCCTCGATCGACATGTTGCAGACCGTCATGCGCGCTTCCAGGGACAGCGTGCGAATCGCCTCACCCGCGAACTCGAGCGTGTAGCCACTGCCGCCGAAGGCTCCGATCCGCGCGATCAAGGCGAGGATGATGTCCTTTGAGTGCACGCCCAGGCCCAGGCGACCTGTAACGTTCACGCGCATCGTCTTCGCCCGCGACTGCCAGAGCGCCTGCGTGGCGAGCACGTGCGCGACCTCGGACGCGCCGATGCCGAAGGCGAGCGCGCCGAGCGCCCCGTGGGTGGACGTGTGCGAATCACCGCAGACCAGCGTGATGCCGGGCAGCGTGATCCCCTGCTCAGGGCCGATCACGTGGACGATCCCCTGGCGATCGTCGCCGACGGCGAACAGCGTGATCCGGGCAGCGCGCGCATTAGCCTGCAACGTCTCGACCTTGTCGCGCAGCTCCGGATCGGCGATGTTCTCGCGCCCACGCGTTGGGACATAGTGGTCCGGCGTCGCGAACGCCGCCTCAGGGCGGCGCACCTTCCTTCCGGCACGCTTCAGCGCCTCGAACGCATGAAAGCTGCCGTCGTGCAGGAGGTGGCGGTCGATGTAGAGCAGCGTCCGGCCGCCCGGGCCGGTTGCGACTGTGTGCCCGTTCCAGATCTTCTCGTAGAGCGTCTGGCCCATGGTGATTGGATCCCCGCCTACGCCGGGATGACACCCATTGCCGGCGTCACTTCGGTACGTGCCCCACGGAGTCCGCGTATTTCGACATCGCCGCCTCGCCGAGGTACTCGCGCTCCCACTCGCGCACGCGGTCGAATCCCGCAAACGTGTGCAGGTCGCCGAGGGGATGCTGTTGAAAGCGCTCCATAAAGCGTGTCTCGGCCGCCGGGCCTTCAGCGCGCATGTCCTTCGCGAGATCGTGCATGGCGCAGAGTGCCGAGCGCAGCATCGCATTGGGTGAGATGCACACGGCGATTTTCAGGTCGCGCATCTCGTCGAGGGTAAAGCGCGGCGAGACGCCGGTCATGTTGTAGAACACCGGCCCCTTCACCTCCCCGCAGACACGCCGCACCTCCTCGGTCGAGGTCGGGCCCTCCACGAAGGCTAGGTCGGCACCGGCGGCAAGGAATGCATTCGCCCGCCGGATCGCCTCGTCGAGCGATCCGCCGGAGGCGCCGCGCGCGTCGGTGCGGGCGATCAGCACAAAATCAGGATCGTGCTCGGCGCGTGCATCGGCGGCCGCGCGAATCTTTCCGACCGCCTCCTCCATCGGGATCACGAGGCGCCCGGCCACGTGGCCGCAGCGCTTCGGGCTCACCTGGTCCTCGAGGTGGATGCCTGCCACGCCCGCGCCGATGTACTCGCGCACCGTACGGATCACATTGACCGCGTTCCCGAAGCCTGTGTCCGCATCGGCAATGAGGGGGATGCCCACCGCGGAGGCGATGTAGCGCGCGTTGCCCACCATCTCGCTCATGGTGGTGAGGCCTACATCGGGCAGGCCGGTGAGGGCAAGCGAGGTGCCATAGCCCGACATGTACACCGCGTCGAAACCAGCGCCTTCGACCACCCGCGCGCTCATCGCGTTGTAACAGCCCGGGACGTACAGCGTGGGCCCGCGGGCGATGAGACTGCGAAGACGGGTCGAAGCGCGGTGCATCACTCGACCTTCGCGCCCGAGTCCTTCACGACTTTCGCCCACAACTTCTGCTCGGTCTCCAGCAGCTTGCGGAACTCCTCGGGCGAGTTGCCCACGGTCTCGGCGCCGAGCTTGTTGAGCCGCTCCTTTACCGCGGGTGCATTGAGCGCCTTCACCGCCGCCGCGTGCAGCTTCGCGATCACGTCCTTGGGGGTTCCCGCCGGAACGAGGATCCCGTACCAGGTATCGGATGCGTAGCCGGAGACCACCTCGCCGATGATCGGAATCTCGGGGTTGCTTTGCGCCCGCTTGCTGCTGGTGATGCCGATAGCCTTGAGGCGCCCATCCTTGATGAGTGGCTGGACCGGCAGCAGGCCGTCCATCGCGAGCTGCACCTGCCCCGCCAGCACGTCCTGGCGCGCCTGGGTGCTGCCCTTGTAAGGAACGTGAACGATGTCGATGCCCGCCATCGAGCGAAACAGCTCCATGTTCAGGTGGGTTGCCGAGCCGGTGCCCGCGGAGCCGTAGTTGAGCTTGCCGGGATTCGCCTTCGCATAGGCGATGAGCTCCTTCAGGTCCTTCACCGGAACCGACGAGTGCGCGACGATCACCTGGTGCGTATTGGCCATGACCGTGATCGGTTCGAAGCTCTTGATCGGGTCGTAGGTCTTCTTGGCGTAAAGCGCCGGGTTGATCACGTGCGACGGACTCACCGCGAGCAGCGTGTAGCCGTCGGCCGGCGCGTTGGCAACTATCTCGGTGCCCACCAGGCCGCCGGCGCCCGGCTTGTTTTCGATCACCACCGGCTGGCCCAGCTCCTTCGACATCTCCTCGCCAACGGCGCGGGCGAGAGTGTCGCCGGTGCCCGCGGCCGCCAGCGGCACGATCATTTTGATAGGCTTGCTGGGAAATCCCTGGCCGGCGGCCGGCAGCGCGAACGCGAAGCCCAACGCCACGACCAGTGCGAAAACGGATCGCTTCATCTCTCCTCCCATCGAATAGCTTCAACTATAACGCGAACCCGCATGACATCCCGCACCCTGAAAATCGGCGTCCTCGAGGGCGACGACATCGGCCACGAGATCGTGCCCGCCGCCGTGGAAGTGGCGCGCGCCGCCGCCCGGAAGTTCGGCGTTTTAATCGACTGGCGGCCCTTGCCGATCGGCCGCCGGGCCCTCGACACGCACGGCTCGACCCTTCCGAAGGACACGCTCGAAGCGCTGCCCACGCTCGATGGCTGGATCCTGGGACCCATCGGCCACCGCGCCTACCCGAAGGTCCCGGAGGCGATCAACCCGCACCCGATCCTGCGAAAGCAGTTCGACCTCTTCGCCAACGTAAGGCCCACACGCTCCTACCCCGACATCGGCTGCCTGCACCGGGACGTGGACCTGATCATCGTGCGCGAGAACAATGAGGGCTTCCAACCGGACCGCAACATGTTCATGGGCTCGGGCGAGTTCCGGCCGACGGAGGACATCACGCTATCGGTGCGTGTCATCACCCGAAAGGCGAGCTACCGCGTGGCCAAGGCCGCGCTCGAGCTCGCCCGGCACCGGCGCAAGCACATGACCTTTGTCCACAAGGACACCGTGTTCAAGCTCGGCTGCGGGATGTTTGTCGAGGAATGCCGGCGCGCGGCCGCGGAGTATCCCGACGTGCTGGTGGACGACGTCATCGTCGACACGTTCGCGATGCGGCTGGTACGCGACCCGCAGAGCTTCGACGTCGTGGTGACCACGAACATGTTCGGCGACATCCTTTCGGACGAAGCGGCGGGGCTCGTGGGCGGGCTCGGCATGGCGCCCGGTCTTTGCATCGGCGAGGGCAAGGTCGCGATGGCCCAGGCAACCCACGGCTCAGCGCCGGATATCGCGGGCCGCGGCATCGCCAATCCCTACGCGATGATCGAGTCGACGCGGATGCTGATCGAGTGGTTGGGGCACGACCGCCAGGAGCCACGCGCCGTGGACGCCGCGCATGCCATGTCGCGCGCGATGACACAAGCCCTGGGGGACCCCGCGGCGCGCACCGGCGACATTCGCGGGACCGGGAACACGCGAACGATGACCGCGGCGGTCATTCGCGGTATCGAGCAGGCTTGACCGCTACTCCTCGGACGCCTTGTCCGGGACCGATTGCAGCCTCCGCGTGCCGCCCTCCACCGCACGCAGCTCGATGATTTCCGCATCCTGCGAGGTGGCGCCGAGCTCCTTGAACTTGCGCGCCGACACCAGCACGCGGCTCTCGAAGGACGCGATCGCCGAGTTGTAGCTGTCGGTCGCGGTGCCGAGGGATTTTCCCAGGCGCGCCAGGTGGTCGGCCATCACCGCCAGCCGGGCATGCAGCTCCTGACCGAGCTGGCTGATCTCGCGCGCATTGTCCGCGATGGCTTCCTGGCGCCATCCATAGGAGGCCGCCTTGAGCAACGCCATGAGCGAAGCCGGCGACGCGATGATCACGTTCTGGCCGAAACCGCTGTCGAGCAGATCCGGATCCGCCTCGAGCGCGGCGCTGAAGAACGCCTCGCCGGGGATGAACATCACCACCACCTCCGGGGTCGGCTGGAACTGCTCCCAATAGGATTTCCGCGCGAGTGCTTCGAGGTGGCGGCGCATGAGCTGGGCGTGCAGCAGAATCTTCACCTTGCGCAGCTCGTCGGTCGTCGCCTCGTGCGCCTCCATGTACGCCGTTATCGGCGCCTTGGAATCGACCACGATCTGGCGGCCTCCGGGCAGCTTCACGATCAGGTCCGGGCGGAGCTTGCCGTCCTCGCCATCCGCCGACTGCTGCTCGACGAAATCGCAATGCAACATCATGCCGGCCATCTCGACCACGCGTCGCAGCTGGATCTCGCCCCAGCGCCCGCGCACGTGCGGCTGGCGCAGCGCCTTCACCAGGTTGCTGGTCTCGTCGCGCAGCTGCGTCTGCACTTCCGCCATCTGGCTGAACTGCTGGCGGATCTCGCCGTAGGCATGCTCGCGCGCCTTCTCCAGAGCGCCGATCTTTTCGTCGACCTTGTCGAGGGAGGCCCTCACCGGGGCCACCAGCGCGTCGATCGCGATCTGGCGCTTGTCGAGGTCGCCCTTGGCGCCCTGCTGGAACTCCGCGAGGGACGCCTTGGCGAGGTCGAGAAACGACTGGTTGTTGCTCTTCAGCGCGTCGGCCGAGAGCGACTTGAAGCTCATCTCGAACGAACGCTGCGCTTCCGTGATGAGCGTGAGCTTCTCCACCGACTGCTGCCGCTCCTCCTCGAGGCGAGTCTGCAGCTCGGCGCCGCGCTCGCGTAGCGCCCCAGCCTCCGATTGCAGGTGCGTGATCGCACCCTCGCGATCACGGATCACGGCGCGGAGCTCCTCCACGTGCTTGGCGCGCTCCTCGAACATGGCACCGCGCTGGGTGGCCTCGAGGAGCTGCGAGCGCAGCGTCCCCGCTTCGCGCTCGAGCTCGGCGGCAAGGACGCCGTAACGCAGCGCCTGCTCGCGCACGGCCCCGAGCTGCGCCTCGAGCTCGGCCACGCGTTTTTCGTCCTGCGCGGGGAGCGAACGGCCCCATAGGTGCGCGATGCCGAAGCCGGCGGCAGCAAACACGATCGCGACGACAACCACGATGACCGTGCTGTTGATGAGCGCGCTGTCCATGCAGTCATTCTAGACATTTCGAAGCTCATGGGGTGAGCTACGGTCGGCGAATTTGAAGATGCAGCCGGCGCCTCCGAACCGTCACCGCAAACACGAACGGTGAGGTAGTCGGCGCCCCGGCCGCTTTCGGGGTCGCATCCCCTACTGAACGCCCTTGCAGGCTATCGGGGCCCCTGCTCCGCCCTCAAGCGGCCTTATCGTCGCGCGAGGCGCGCTTGCGCTCGTGCTCGGACAGGAAGCGCTTGCGTAGCCGGATGGTCTTGGGCGTGACCTCGACCAGCTCGTCGTCCTCGATGAACTCCACCGCCGACTCCAGCGTGAGCTGGATGGGCGGCGTGAGGACCACGTTCTCGTCCTTCATCGCGGCGCGCACGTTGGTGAGCTTCTTGCCCTT
>JANNKG010000486.1:0-2825 GCA_031396185.1 Burkholderiales bacterium
GATCGCGCTTGACCTTCACTTTCTTTGGTTTTCCTCTGTGTATCCTCTGCTTTTCCTCTGCGAACCTCTGCGTTACCGGCTTGAGTCCTCCAAACAATGCTCTATTCCCTCGCGCGTAGCGCGCTCTTCAAGCTCGACCCCGAAGTCGCCCACGGCCTCGCGCTCAAGTCGCTCTCGATGCTCGGGCCCGGCGCGGCGCTGCTCGGCGCGGGCGCGGACTCCGGCGAAGCGCGCCGCGTGATGGGCATCGACTTCCCGAACCCCGTGGGCCTCGCCGCGGGTCTCGACAAGAATGGCGAGTACATCGACGCGCTGGCGGCCCTGGGCTTCGGCTTCATCGAGATCGGCACCGTCACCCCCCGCCCCCAGCCCGGCAATCCCAAGCCGCGCATGTTCCGGCTCGAGGAGCACGAGGCGCTCATCAACCGCCTCGGCTTCAACAACCACGGCGTGGAGAAGCTGCTGCGCAACGTGGAAGCCGCCGCGTTCCACGGCGTGCTCGGCATCAACATCGGCAGGAATTTCAACACCCCCAACGAACGCGCCGCCGACGATTACCTGCAGTGCCTGGAAGCCGTCTACGACCGCGCCACTTATGTGACGGTCAACATCTCCTCGCCCAACACGAAAAACCTCCGCGACCTGCAGTCGAGCGAAAGGCTGGACGAGTTGCTCGGCGCGGTGATGAGGTGTCGCGGCGCGCTCGCGAAGCGCTACGGGAAGGTGAAACCGGTGGCGGTGAAAGTCGCACCGGACCTCGACGACGAACAGATCGCCGCGATCGCCGAAATCGGCGTCAAGCACGCCATCGACGGGCTTATCGCGACCAACACCACGATCGCACGCGAGGCGGTCGCCGGACACCGGCATGCCCACGAAGCGGGTGGCCTCAGCGGCCGACCGGTGTTCGCCTCGTCGACGCAGGTACTCGCCAAGCTCGCCCGGGCGCTGGCGGGGCGCATCCCGCTGATCGGCGTGGGCGGGATCCTCTCCGGCGCCGATGCGAAGGCGAAGATCGACGCCGGCGCCAGCCTGGTGCAGGTCTACACCGGATTCATCTACCGCGGGCCGGAGCTGATCGCCCAATCGCGCCGCGCGCTGCGATGATCGTCGGAGTGCCGCGCGAGACCAAGGAAGGCGAGCGCCGCATCGCATTGCTTCCGCGAGCCGTCGCGGAGATCACCGCGGCCGGCCACGACGTGCGCATCGAAACGCGCGCCGGTGCCGGTGACGGCGTCGCCGATGACGCCTACCGCGGCGCCCGTGCCGATATCGTCGTGGCGAGGGACGTGTGGGACGCGGACCTGATCGTCAAGGTGAAGGAGGTGCAGGACGCCGACCTCGCTGTCATGCCGAACGGCGCCCCGATTTTTTCGTTTCATCACTTGCCGGGCGAGCCGCAGCGCACCCGCGCGCTCGCCGCGAAGGGCGCGACGGCGATCGCGTTCGAGATGGTGCGCGATGCGCGCGGCGAGTATCCGCTGCTGGCGCCGATGTCGAAGATCGCGGGGAGGATGGCGGCGGAGAGGTTTCCCGCGCGCAAGGTTCTCGTGCTGGGCGGCGGCCACGCCGGCACGGCTGCCGCAGTGGCCGCGAAGCGGCGCGGCGCCGACGTCGTCGTGTTGACGAGAGCGACGGCCACTCGCGAAAATATCGAGCGCCATGCCCTGGAGGCGGATCTGGTGATCGGAGCGGTCTTTGTCGCGGGGCAGCCCACGCCCAAGCTCCTGCCCCGCACGCTGGTGAAACGCATGAAGCCCGGCGCGGTCATCGTGGACATCTCGATCGACGCCGGCGGCGTCGCGGAGACCTCGCATCCCACCACCCACGCCGAGCCCACCTACGTCGAGGAAGGCGTGATCCACTACTGCGTGCCCAACATCCCTGCTGGCGATCCCCCGGTGGCGTCGGCGGCGATTTCCGAGGCGGTCCTGCCTTACGTCCTCGACCTGGCTGCGCGGGACAGCGTGGCGGCCGCGTTGATGGAAAACCGCGAGCTGCGCGAGGGCGTGTTGCTGTGGCAGGGGCGCGTGAACCACGCGAGCATCGCGGCGGAGGCCGGCCTGCCCTACACTCCGCTCACCGACATCGACCTCGCGGAATCCGCGTGAGCAACCTCGCCCAGCGCATCGACGCCCTCCTGCCGCAGACGCAATGCACCCAATGCGGCTACGACGGGTGCCGGCCGTATTCGGAAGCGATTGCCGCGGGGGAGGCCGACATCAACCAGTGCCCTCCGGGCGGCGATGCGGGCGTCGAAATGCTGGCGGCGCTCCTGGCCCGAGAGCCCAAGCCGCTCAATCCCGCGAACGGCCTCTATCGCCCGCCGCAAGTCGCCGTGATCGACGAGGAAACCTGCATTGGCTGCACCAAGTGCATCCAGGCCTGCCCGGTGGATGCGATCGTGGGCGCCTCGAAGCGGATGCACACCGTGATCGCGAGCTGGTGCACCGGGTGCGAGCTGTGCCTGCCGCCGTGCCCGGTCGATTGCATCGCGCTCCTGCCGGTGGCGGCGCTGCCCGATGCCGGCCTGTCGCGCGCGCGCCACGACTTCCGCGCCATTCGCCTCGTACGCGACGAGCGCGAGAACTCCGCCCGCCTCGCCGCCTACGAATGAACCCCGCCAAGCGAGAAGAGTTCTACAAGCGCCTCGCCAAGGCGATGCCTTCGCCGAAAAGCGAGCTCGAGCACACCACGCCCTTCGAGCTGCTGGTGGCGGTGGTGCTCTCCGCGCAGGCCACCGACAAGAGCGTGAACCTGGCCACCGCGAAGCTGTACCCCGTCGCCAACACGCCGCAGAAGCTGGCCGCCCTCGGGGTCGAGGG
>JANNKG010000560.1:0-11496 GCA_031396185.1 Burkholderiales bacterium
AAGGGTTGAAACCACGTCCCCAGGAGCAAAACCCGACTGAAGCTATAAGGTCTTCGCACGAAAGGCCGCTCACCCTGCTTGTAGCGGGTCAGCTACATGCTTGTAGGCGAAAACGGAACTTTAATGTAGGAATCGCCTGACAGCGATAGGCCAAATGACTACATCTTGTAGCTGGTTCACGACAGCGCGCGGATCACGGACCCAAAAAAACCGGCGCAGGTGCGCCGGCCAGGTCGGTTGAGATCGGGTTACGAGGTTTCGCGGCGGGCCTCGATGGAGGCGACGCGCGGCTGGAGGGACGCATAAGCGGCAAGCAGCTTGGGCACTTCATAGCGCCACTCGAGCTCGTTCACCACGCGCCGCCGGCCATAGTCGCCCATCGCGGCGCGGCGCGCCGGATCGTCGACCAGCTCGACGATCTTCGCGGCGAGGCTCGAAGGGTCGTTGCGATCGGCGTAGACGGAGGCCTCCTGCGCGGAGAAGCGGCCCTCGGTGAGGTCGAACTGCACGATCGGTTTGCCGAGCGACATGTACTCCATGATCTTGTTCATGGTGGACTTGTCGTTCATCTCGTTGGCGACGTCGGGGTTCACGCACACGTCGGCGGTATTGAGCATCGCGAGCAGCTGCGCATCGGGGACGCGCCCGGTGAAGGTGACGAAATCGGCGATGCCGAGATCGGCCGCCAGCTTCTTCATGTCTTCGAGCGAGGTGCCGCCGCCCACCAGGCCGAAGTGGATGTCCTCGCGCTTCAAGTCGTGGACGATGATGCGCGCCGCCTCGAGCAACAGGTCGATGCCCTCCTGGCTGCCCATCACGCCGACATACCCGACCAGGTGCGCGCGCCCGCGCTTGAGGCTCGCATCGGGCGGCTGGATTCTCATGCGCTCGAGGCTGGGGCCGCTGCGCACCACGTACACACGGTCCGGATCCATGCCGCCGCGCTCGATGGCGATGCGGCGATACGACTCGTTGGTCGCGAGCGATACGTCGGCGGTGCGGAATGTCCAGCGCTCGAGCGCCACCATCAGCTTCCAGAAGAAATCGCGCCTTCCGAATTTCGCTTCGTACAGCTCGGGGTTGATGTCGTGGTGGTCGAAGACGAACTTCTTGCCGAGCAGCTTGAAGAAACCCCCGATGAGGAAGAAGAGGTCGGGAGGATTGCACGCATGGATCACGTCGAAGCCGCGCGTGAAGAGCACACGCCAGCAGAGCAGGAAGGTCCAGAAGAGCGCGGCGCCGTACTCGATGGCGTAGCCGCGGGCCCCTTCGGCCTCGACCGGCAGGTTGTAGCGGTAGATCGCGATGCCGTCGATCTCCTCCAGCTTCTTCTCGTAGCCCTTGCCGGTGGGGCAGATGATCGACACCGTGTAGCCCGCGTCGCGCAGGGTCGTTGCCTCCTGCCACACGCGCCGGTCGAACGGGCTCGGCAGGTTCTCCACCAGGAACAGCACACGCTTCATGGCGCTCATCCGCGGATCGCCGCGACCCTCAACCCCAGCAACGCGCGCAGCGGAAGCGTCGCTGCGAGACGGCGGCGCAACCGCGCGGGCAGCGCGCACAGCATCGTTTCCATCATCTCGAGAAGCGCGCCGGGAAACGGCACGAACCAGCCGCGGGCGCCCACGTAGGCGTGCAGGCGGGGGAAGCCCGCCGCGGCGAAGATCTTGCGCACCTCGCGCAACGTGTACTCCTTCAAATGGAAGCCGCAGGCGACGTCGCTGAAATACGCCGAGATGTCGCTCGGCCCATAGAGGCTGTTGGGGGTGATGCACACGTAGACCCCGCCGGGCTTCAACGCGCGATGGATGTTGCGCAGCTGCTCGATGGCGTCGTCGGGATGCAGGTGCTCCATGAGCTGGTCGCTGAAGGCGAGGTCCACGCTGCCCGGCGGCACCGGCACGCTGCGGCCGTCGGAGATCACCATCTCGACGTTCGCGGGGAGAACCTTGCGCTTCTGGTCGCTGATGTCGAGGGCGTAGACCTTGGCGGCGGTCTGCGCCACGCGCGCGGACAGCGCGCAATCACCGGCGCCGATCTCGAGGAAAGTGGTGCCGGGGCGCAGGTACGGGCGCAACTGCGCCATGTCCCAATCGATTTCGCGGTCACGCTGGCCCGGGTCGGACTCCTTCGACAGCAGGCGCGGGTGGTCGGGCACCTCGCGAAACAGGTCGTCGTACATGGTGGCGAAGATCCGGCGGCGCTCTTCGACGCTCGCGGACGCGCGGATGCGGTCGGCGATGCCCCGCTCCACGCGATAATGGGCGGCGAGGCGTTCGCGGCTGCGGCTCTCGCCGCGCCCGCGGGGCCTCGCCCAGGCGGATTCCCCGCCGCTCACCAGCAGATCCCGTCGTAAACGCCTTCCACGCTGCGCGTATCCGAGATGCGCACCAGGTCGACGATCGACTGTCCGGGGCCCAGCAGCCGCGGCGCGTCGCGAAATTCCTCGCTGCCGTTGCCGATCACGATCGTCTCGGCGTGGTCGAGGATCTCCTGCATCGAGTCCACCATCAGGCGCGAGATGTGGGGTATGTGGTTGAGGATGTATTCCTTGTTGGCGCCGTGGATCGCGGCCATGCGCACGTTGCTGTCGTAGACGCGCAGGTCGTAGCCCTTGCCGATCAGGCGCTCGACCAGCTCGACCATCGGGCTTTCGCGCAGGTCGTCGGTTCCCGCCTTGAAGCTGAAGCCGAGGATGCCGACCTTCTTCGAACCCTTCTCGGTCACCGCACGGATGCCGCGCTCGATCTGTTCCTGGTTCGAAGGCAGGATCGCGTTGATGATCGGCACCGAGACATCGAGCGTCTTCGCCTTGTACGAGAGCGCGCGCACGTCCTTCGGCAGGCACGAGCCGCCGAAGGCGAAGCCGGGCTTGAGGTAGTACGGCGACAGGTTGAGCTTGGTGTCCTGGCAGAAGATGTCCATCAGCTTGTGGCTGTCGAGCCCCAAGCCCTTGCAGATATTGCCGATCTCGTTGGCGAACGAGACCTTGAGCGCGTGCCAGGTGTTGTCGGCGTACTTCACCATCTCGGCGGTCTCGTAGTCGGTGCGGATCAGCGGGCACGGCATGTGGCCATAGAGCTTCACCAGCACGTCGCCGCTCGCGCGGTCAAGCTCGCCGATCACCGTCTTCGGCGGATGGAAGTAGTCGTGGACCGCGGTGCCCTCGCGCAGGAATTCGGGGTTGATGCAGAGGCCGAAGTCCTCGCCCGCCTTCAGGCCCGAGGCGGTCTCGAGCGCGGGAATCACCACGGTGCGCATCGTGCCCGGCAGCATGGTGCTGCGGATCACGACGGTGTGTCCGGGGTGGTTGCGCAGGCCCTCGCCGATCTGCTCGCAGACGCGCTTCACGTAGCGCAAGTCGATGTGGCCGTTGCCCATGCTGGGGGTGCCGACGCAGATCAGCGAGACATCGGTAAGGCGCACCGCCTCCTGGACGTCGGAGGTCGCGCGCAAGCGCCCGAGCGCCACGTTCGCGGCGATCATCTCGCCGATGTCCTTCTCGATGATCGGGCTCTTGCCGGCGTTGATCAGGTCCACTTTCGACTGCTGGGGATCCACGCCGATGACTTCGTGCCCCTCCTCGGCCAGGCAGCCGGCGGACACCGCCCCCACATAGCCAAGGCCCATGATGCTGATCTTCATCCTGTCGCGCTCCGGGAAGTATTGAAAATTCGAGGTCTGACTAGGATGGCGGCGGCAATTGACCCGTCATGGGCAGGCGAGCGGGACCGGCATAGTCCGTTTGGCACACGGGGCGTGCCGCTCCCAGATCGCCTCGATTCGGGGTACCACGACATCAGCCGAAAACGTCTCCATCGCCCGGCGGCGAGCCGCCGCTCCGAGGTCCCGCCGGCGGCCCGAATCAGCCAGGAGCCCTTGCAGCGCGGACGACAGCACCCGCGGGTCCTTGGGCGCTATGAGCACCCCGTCGCGGCCATCGTCGATCGCATCGGGGATTCCGCCGACACGCGTCGCAACCACCGGCAGGCCCGCGGCCATCGCCTCGAGCACCGCCATCGGCAGCGCCTCGAAATGCGACGGCAGGACGAAGAGCGTTGCCTCGCGCAAGAGAGCGGCCTTCGCCTCCCCCGCCGTCCAGCCGGGGGTGTCCACGGAACCGGACACGCCGAGCTCCACGGCCAGCGCGCGCGCGCGATCGATCTCGCCGCTGCCGGCCAGCACCAGGCGCGCATCGGGATGCGAGGCAAGCACCGCGGGCCACGCCCGCAACAGGTCGAAGCTCCCTTTGGTCTCCTTCACCACGCCGAGATAGAGGACTTTCGGCGGCCGCCCGTCGAGCATCGCCGGCGCCGCCGGCACCTCCACCGGGTTCGGCACCACCGCCAGGCGAATCCCGGGAATGGCGTCGGCGAGCGCGTCACGCCATTCTTCCGACAGCGCCACCACCACCACCGCATTGCGATAGAGGAAGCGCAGGAAGCGGCGCGCGAGCGGGCCGCAGCGGTCGCGGTAGAACGCCGCGAAGTCGCCGCCGTGCATGTGAAGGACGTAGGGCACGCGCAGCAGCTGAGCGGGCACGATGAAGAGCGCCTTGCGCCAGAAGCTCGCATCGGAGGCGATGTGCACGTGCAGCAGTGCTACTGAGGCCGTCGCCAGCCGCGCCATGAACGCGAGCCAGGCGCCGGCCGCCTTCAGCGCCTTTTGCGCCTTCGACCCGTCACGGTGCGTCTCGAGGTAATCCGCGTTCCAACGCTCGAAGAGTCCGTGCGCGAAATACACATTCACCATCGACGAGATCCCACCATGGGTGGAACGGCTGCTGCCGATCATCACGATGCGCGATCGCATGGCCGTCACGAATCGAAGACCTCGCACACGGCGAGGGCCGCCGCGGCGATCGACACGGCGAGGCCCACCACCTTCTTCGTCTGCTTGACGACGAGCGCGCGGGCAAGCATTCCGAAAAACGCAGCGTCATCGATGAAGTAGCGCCGGAACATGCGCCGCGGCTCCTGCAGGAAGCGGAAAAACCATTCGAGTCCGGCACGCTGCATCAGGACCGGCGCGCGGCGCACCTTGCCCGCCGCCACGTCGAACGTGCCGCCCACGCCCATGGCGAACGGCACGCGCATGTGCGATTGCCATTGGCCGAGGAAACGCTCCTTCTTGGGCGAGCTGATGGCGACGAACAGGATGTCGGCGTTGGCGGCGCGCACCGCTTCGGCGACCTGCGGCTCCTCGGCCTCGCTCCAGTAGCCGTCGCGGTGGCCGGCGATCGCGAGTCCTGGGTAGCGCGCGGTGTAGATCGCGCGCACGCGCGCGACGATCTCCTCGCGCGCGCCGAGCAGGTACACGCGCCAGCCGCGGGCGGAGGCGCGCTCCATGACCGCCTCGAATAGGTCGACGCCGGTGACGCGCTCCTTGAGCGGCGTGCCCAGCAGGCGCGACGCCCACACAACCGGCATGCCGTCGGCGTTGATCAGCGGGCAGCGCGCGATGATGCGCGCCAGCTCGCGGTCACGGCGCGCCTTCACGATCTTGTCGACATTCACCACCACGTGCTGGTGCGGCCGGCCCGAGGCGATGAAGCCTTCGATCACGCCGAGGCTCTCTTCCATGGTGACGTTGTCGACCGGAACCCCAAGCACGTCGAGGCGTTGCACGCCCGGCGCGGGACCGGTGACCTGGACCGGCGCCTCGGGCGCGGCGCGGCGCTCGCCCAGCACCTCGCGCGCGAGCAGCGATGCGATGCGCTCGGCCGCGTTGCCGTCCCACAGCGCGGGACGCTTTGCCTCCTGGCGGCCGCTTGCGAGCGCGCTGCGGGCAGCCGCGACCACTTTCTCGGGATCGGTGCCGGCGAGCACGTTGGTCCCCTCCTCCACCGTGACCGGGCGCTCGGTGTTCTCCCGCATCGTCACGCACGGCACGCCGAGCGCGGTGGTCTCCTCCTGCAACCCGCCGCTATCGGTGAGCACTACCGCGGCGTCCTTCCACAGGTGCAGGAACGACATGTAGCCCTGCGGGCCCAGCAGCGTGACGTTGGGGCCGAGGTCGATCGCGAATTTCTCGAGGTTCGCGCGGGTGCGCGGGTGCACCGGGAAGGCGAGCGGCAGCTCGGCCGAGATTTCGCGCAACGCCCTCGCGGCGCGCGCGAGCGCCACCGGGTCGTCGACGTTCGAGGGGCGGTGCAGCGTCACCACGCCGTAACGGCGGTGGGCGCGCTTGAAGGCATCGGTCTCGAACGACCTTCCATCGAGGCGCGCAAGCTCGCGCGCCTGGTAAAGAAGGTTGTCGACCATTACGTTGCCGACCTCGAATACCCGGTCCGCGGGCTTGCCCTCCCGCAGCAGGTGCTCGCGGCCCGCGGGCTCGGTCACGAAAAACCAGTCGGTGATGGCGTCGGTGGCGAGCCGGTTGATCTCCTCGGGCATCGCCATGTCGCCGCTGCGCAGGCCCGCCTCGACGTGGGCCACGGGAATCTGCAGCTTCTTGGCGACCAGCGCGCAGGCGAGCGTGGAGTTGACGTCGCCCACCACCACCGTCGCCACCGGCGGCTCCTCGCGGCACAGCGCCTCGTAGGCGACCATGATGCGCGCGGTCTGCTCGGCGTGGGTGCCGCCGCCGGTGCCAAGGTGCACGTCCGGCGCAGGGATGCCGAGCTCCTCGAAGAACACGCCGTTCATCTCGCGGTCGTGGTGCTGGCCAGTGTGGATGAGCTTGAGCCGCAGGCGCCCCTGGGATGCGATCGCGCGCACGATCGGCGCGACCTTCATGAAGTTGGGGCGGGCTCCGGCGATCAGGTGCAGGGTCGGTTTCAATGGTAGGTCGCGTAGGTGGTGACCTCGCCGCCGCGGCCGCCGGCGAGGAATTGGTCGAGCCGCTCGAGCGAATACGGCGTGAGGGCCTTGGGATGGCCGATCACGACGAAGTCCTCGAGGCCACGGGCCCGGTAGTCGTCGGCGGCTTCCTCGAGGAAGCTCGCCTTGTAGCCGTCGATCGAGACGACGCTCGCCGTCGGCCGGAAAAGCTTGCGCGCGAGGTCACCGCGCTCCATGGCGATCGGCTCGCCGTCGCCGAACGGGCGATGGCGCGCTCCTCCCAGCCGCTTCGCGAGGGCGAGGCGCCAGAAGAACGCGGGCTTGAGCCGGCGGCTCGCGATCGGCACCTCGAGGAAGTCACCATCCTCGACCTCGACCAGCGGGTCGGTGTCGAAGCGCCAGCGGCTCTTCGCGGGTGCACGCTCGAAGTTGTACGGCTGCACCGCGCCCTGGGATCGCCCGCCGGCGTAGACGGTGCTGTCGATGGTCACTTCGGCGTCGCGGAGCGCGCGGCGCAGCTTGGCGAAGGGCTGGATGACCCAGCCGCCCGCGCGGTAGGCATAGGCCGATTGCGGGCCGGCAAGCTCGCGCAGCGCGCCGGTGTAGCGCGCGACGATGTCGCGAATCTCGTGCGGCGCGAACGAGTGCAGCGCGTAGCGCGTGGTGTCCATCCGCCACCCGTCTGCGCTCCAGCGCGAATCCTCCCAGTGCGGGTGGATGTGCAGCTGGATCTCATGGCCCGCACGCGCCAGGGACTCGACCTGGTGGCAAACGGCGTCGTGCTGCCCGCGCAGCGCCGGTGAGCGGCGCATGTCCTCGCGCAGCCGCAGGATGTAGCCCGCGTCCACGAAGAACACGCACTTCGCTCGGTGCTTGTCGGCCACGCGCAGCAGCGCTGCCGTGGGCTCGAGCAGCGTGCGCTCGAGCGTGCCCGCGCGCCCGCCGAAGTAGACCTCGTAGTCGAGGGTAAGGAGCGTGCGCATGGCTCAGCAATCGATCGTGGTGCGCAGGATGCTGTCGCCCGAGAGGCGCCCGCGCCAGACGATGGTGGGGGCGGCGTGCTTCACGTCGAAGCGCCGCGAGACCCAGCCGGCGATCGGCGCGAGGCTGCCCTCGAGGATCGTGGCCTCGCCGCCGGGATGGTCGGGCCAGCGAAGGCGGATGGTGCGGCTGCCCTGGGTGATCGCGACTCCGCCGGCGATCGGCTGCACGCGGCAGCCCTCGGCGCAGTGGAAGAACACCTCGACGTCGTGCTCGCCGTCCATCTGCAGGTAGTCCTCCACGATCACGCTGCGCGCGCGCTTGTCGACGACGGTGCGGCGGCGGTGCATCACCGGGTCGTCGAGCCCGAGGTAGCCGTCGTGCCAGCCCTCGAGGAAGTCCTGGTCGACCGAGGTCATCCACGCCGAGGCGTGCGCCGTGGCCTTGCGCAGCCACATGAAATTGCCGCCCGGCTGCGACTGGTCGAGCCCGTCGATGCGCACCGTGTTATGGGCCGAGGTGCCGCGGAAATAGGCGCGCCATTCGGGCTCGGTGTGGTAGGCGAACGTGCCCGGATCGACCAGCATCTCGACGCCGCCGACCGACAGCGTGAACGACAGCGCATCGGCGTGGCCGTGCGCCGCGATCTCGCGGTAGCCCAGTGGGCCAGTGTCGGCGACCAGGCGGATTTCTTCCTTGGTCTCGAAATCGCAGCCCAGCACGTAGTAGCCGCCATCGGTGAACGCACGCCGGATCGGCAGGGGCTCCCCCTGGCCGACCAGTTCGCCGAAGTGCTCGTCCGCACCGGGGCCCAGCAGCCAGCGCGTCTTGTCGTCGAGGTCGTGGGCCTTGGCCTTGAAGCCGGCGCGCTTGAAGAGGATTGCGCCGGTGGCCAGCTGCGAGCGGAAGCGGCAGAATCCCGGGCGCGCATCGAGGCGCACGACGAAGCCGTCGTCCGCGTCGCCGAACATCGGCAGGTTGCCGCCGACGTCCATGATCGACGCGGTGAATTCGAGCATCGCCTCGAGGCGCTGCTCGTACTCCTTGGGGAAACCATCGCCGTTGGCGCGCCCCGCGAGGAACGCCAGCAGCAGCAGGTCGAAGGTCCACTGCGAATAGGAAGTCGCCTGCTCGCGGTTCACGCCGTCGGGCGCGTTCTGCAGGAGCGCCTCGCGCTCGAGGACCTCGCGGGCCGAGGCGTGCCAGTGGTCGGCACGCTCCCAGTGCGGCCACGCCATCGCGGCGATGTAGACGCCGGCCGCCTCGCCCACCAGGTGGTTATTGGCCGAGGAATGCAGCGAGTAGTGCCCGGAGACGAATTCCGCGTGCTGGTAGACGGACTCGAGCCAGCGGCCGCGGAACGCGCGCCCCGCCTCGTCCGAGAACACCGGCGAGCTCGCTCCACCCAGCAGCTGCCATGCGAGCGCCCAGTTGATGAGCCGCAAGCCCGCCTCGAGGCTGCTGGCCCAGTTGACGCCCATGCGAAACGGGCACGCCTCGAACCAGCTGTCGAGGTGGCTGCGCAGCGTCTCGGCGTAATGCGCCTGCCCGGTGAGCGCCCAGGCCTGCGCCAGTGTCACCAGGTGCAGGTGGCGGTTGGGCTCCCACAGGTACTTGCAATCACCCACGATCGCCGGGTCGCGATAATCGAGCTGCTTGCCGAAATCGAGCGGCGCCTCGATGCCGGTCTTGGGATCGCGGTTCCAGCGCGGTGGGCTGCCAAGATCGATGCACTCCATCGCGAAGACGTCATGGATGCCGGCGGCAATGCGATCGGCCGCCGCGATATACGGCGCCGGGTCGACCCTGGCGTTCGCATGGATCCAGGCGTGCGGCTCGAACGTGGTGTCGGGCGCGGGCACGGTGCAGCGCACCAGGCCCCAGCGCTCGGCGCGCATCGCCGCCGCCTTCACCACGCGATGGCCGATCTCGGCCGGCGTCATGCAACGCAGCCGGTTCAGCTTCCACGCAAGGCCCGCGCCCGCAGCGGGCTTCAGGCGTACTGCCGGTGCCAGATTTCGAGGTTGAGTAGCGCCCATAGGAGTTTTTCGTGGTTCTGCCGCCCTTCGATGTGATCTCCGACCACGCGGTCCAGCACTTGCGGGTCGAAGTAGCCGCGGGTTTTCGAATCCGCGCCCTGCAGGTGGTCGCGCAGGTACCCCTTCATGGGGCCCTGGAACCAGGTATTCACCGGCACCCGGAAACCGACCTTCGGCCGGTCGAGGATCGCCTGTGGGATGAGGCTCTTGCCGGCCTCACGAAGCACCCACTTGGTGGTGAGGCCCTTGATGCGATAGCTGTCCGGCAGGCTGGACACGAAGCCGGCGAGGTGGTGATCGAGGAACGGCACGCGCGATTCGATCGACGCGGCCATGGTCATGCGGTCGCCGCGCTCCAGCAAATTATCGGGCAGCCAGCTCGTCTGGTCGGAGTAGAGGATGCGGCGAAGCGTGGAGTTGGTGGGTGCGCTATCGAAGGGCGCACCGGCTCCCAGGGGCGCATCGACACGCAGGACGGTCAGCTCGTCGCGCTCGCGTTTGTTGAGGGCGCCGAACCAGCGCGCATAGCGCTCGGGCCAGTTCTCGATGTTCATGTTGGTGACGGCGGTCTTGGCGCGGCGGAAGCCGTAGGGCAGCGACTGGGTGAGCGGCGCGATCAGCCCGTGCCGGATGAACCCGGGCATCAGCTGCCAGGGCTGGGTGAAGCGCTCGAACACGTGCTTCGGATAGCCGCCGAGGATCTCGTCGCTGCCCTCCCCCGTGAGCACCATCTTCACGCTCTTCGAGGCTTCCTTGGCCAGCATGTAGATCGGGATGTCGGAGGGCTCGGTGACGGGCGCGTCGCGGAAGCCGACCAGCTTCGGCAGCTGGTCGATCACGTCGCGCGCGTCGACCTCGAGCTCGTGATGGTCGGTGCCGAAGTGGCGCGCCACGACGCTCGCGTAGCCGAGCTCGCTGTAGGCGCCCTCCTTGAAGCCGACCGAGAACGTCTTCACCTTCGAGTTGTGCCGCGTCATCAGGGCCACGATCGCCGAGGAGTCGAGGCCGCCGGAGAGGAACGCGCCGAACGGCACGTCGCTCACCATCTGCAGCTTGACCGCCTCGTCGAGCTGCGCGAGGAATGCGGGCACCGCGTCGCCGTTGGCGGGTGCATGGGACGACGCCTCCCGATCGGGGGCGACCCAGTAGCGCCGCTCGGTCAGCTTGCCGCGCTCCCAGGTAGCGCAGGTGCCGGGGCCCAGCTTCCTCACGCCGCGAAACAGCGTGCGCGGGCCGGGAACGTAGCGATACGAGAGGTAGTCCCACACCGCCGAGAGATTCACATCGGGCTTCGCGCGCGGCAGCTGCAGCAGCGCCTTGATCTCGGAGGCGAAGTAGAGTCCGTCGTCGCCGTCGATCAGGAACAGAGGCTTCTCGCCGAAGCGGTCGCGCGCAAGGTACAGGCGCTCGTTCTTGCCGTCCCAGATGGCGAAGGCGAACATGCCGCGCAGCTTCTCCACCACCTTGTCGCCCCAATGCTGGTAGGCGCGCAGCAGCACTTCCGTATCGGAATCGGTGGTGAACCGGAAACCGCACGCCGCGAGCTCGTCGCGCAGCTCGCGGAAATTGTAGATCTCGCCGTTGAAGGTGAGCGCGAGCTGGGCCTCGGCGTCGACCATCGGCTGGTGTCCGCCGCTCGGATCGATGATCGCGAGGCGCCGGTGGCCGAGGCGCCGGTGGCCGAGGAACACGCG
>JANNKG010000577.1:0-9932 GCA_031396185.1 Burkholderiales bacterium
ACCATCGTCGGCCTCACGCCGATCCGCGAGAGCGACATCCAGTCGAAGGCGATGACGGACCTGGCGCCGAAGCTGGGCGGCCTGGTGGAGTTCTACCGCAGCCCGGCGCGAGTGGCCTGGACGCCGACCGGAACCAATGTCCCCGACTATCCCAAGCTCGCGCAGTTGTGGTGGAAGAACGTGGCGGTGGCGGTGACCGGGGAGAAGACCCCGCAGGCGGCAATGGACACGCTTGCCGAGGAGATGGACCAGGTGATGGCGCGCCTCGAGCGCGCGGGGATGGCGCGTTGCGCCCCGAAGTTAAACGCCAAGGGCGACCCCAACAAGTACCTGAGCGACAAGGGCGCTCCGTGGAAGAAGCTGGCGAACGAAAAGCCAAAGGGCGAGACGATCGCCTACGAAACGTTGCTGAACGCGTGGAAGGCCGGCAAGGTTCGCTGAGCCTTCGCATTACCTGCGCGCCCCCGGCATGGAAGTGCCGGGGGCTTTTTTTACCTTGTGGATCCTGTGGATCGACGGCTCCGGCCCCGGGGGTGCTCCATTCGGAGGTCTCACGCGCCGTCAGTGTGGCGCAATCGCCCCGATCCGGCGATGATGGAGCTTCATGAGCGCACATCGCCCCGAGCAGACGAAGGAGCTGGTCGCCGAGAACATCGAGACCATCCTCGAGTTCTACAAACGCGAGGAGGAGAAGATCAGCGGCTCGCAGCGCTTGCTCGAACGCGTGGGCAGTGTGCTGGGACGCCCGGCTTCCATTGTCGTGACGCTGCTTTTCGTCGCCGCATGGATCGGCGCGCAGGTCGCCGGGTGGTTCGACTTCGATCCACCCCCGTTCTTCTGGCTGCAGGGAATCCTCGGCCTCAGCGCGTTGTTGATGGCCGGCGTCATCCTCATCAAGCAGAACCGCCAGTCGAGCATCGAAGCGATGCATGCGCACCTCGACCTGCAGGTGAACCTGCTCACCGAGCAGAAGGTGAGCAAGTTGATCGAGCTCAGCGAGGAGTTGCGCCGCGACCTGCCGATGGTGAGGGACCGCCGCGACGAAACCGCCGAGGCCCTGAAGGAGCCAGCCGATACGCGCGAGATGCTCGAGACGCTGGACGAGAAGCGTCACGAGAACAAGCCCACGGACTACTAGCGCAGCATCACTTTTTCGCGGCGAAGGCCCCTGCCACCGCGAGTACCATCCCCGTGACCTGTATCGCCGTGAGCGGCTCGCGGAAAAGTACCAGCGCCATCAAGGCCGCCACCGGCGGCGAAAGATAGAGCAGCGGTGCCACCTTCGACGCGGCGCCGCGCTTCAGAAGCACCAGCAGGATCGAGATCCCGCCCACGGAGAGCCCCAGCACCGCCCAGGCGAGCGCGCCCCAGAGCGCAAGATCGTGGTCGAAGCGACCCGCCTCGGTGAGTAGCGCCACCGGAGCGGTGATCACCAGTGCGCCCACGAACTGGATCGCGGCGTTCACGCGCAGGTCCATCTCCGGCTTCGAACGCTTCTGCCAGATAGTGCCCAGGGTCAGCGAGAGGGTTGCCGCCAGCGCGACGGCCAGGGCTACCAGCGGCACGCCGCCCACGCTCCCCAGCTTGGGGGCCACGATGAGCGCGATGCCCCCCACGCCCACGGCGATGCCAACCCATTGGCGCGCGACCAGCCGCTCGTGCAGCAGCGGCAGCGCGAGTGCTGCCGTCAGGAGCGGATGCAGCCCGGTCACGAGCGCGGTCATTCCAGCGCCCAGACCCTGGGACACTGCCCAGAACACGCCGCCGATGTAGAACCCGTGCAGCAGCATCCCCGCGACCAGGGCGTCGCGCCAGGCTTTCGGGTCGCGCGGCCAGGCAGCCCTCGCGGCGAGCAAGAGGACCACGAACACCACGACGCTGAGGCCATGGCGCGCGGTGAGGAAGGTGAACGGGTCGGCGCGGGGTGCGACGATGCCGGCGACGATGAAGCCGGTGGCCCAGATGAGGACGAAGAGGGCGGAGAGGAATGGGCTCACCCGCTACTCGCCCCGCCGCTTTTAGGGTCGCGCAGCAAACGCGTCGTCGAAAAGCCGTTCGAGCTTCGGGTGAACCCCCCGCATCCCATCGACAACCTGTTTCGCCCAATCGAAGTATTCCCGGCGGCGCTCGAGCGACCAGGCCTTCGGCGGCGAGGCTGCGACATCGCGAAGGTTGCTGATCTTGTCGGCAAGCTTCACCAGTTTTGCCTCGCGGGAGATGTGGGGCGCATGCTCGACCTGCAGCCGCTTGCGGTCCGCCTTTTCCAGTGTCTTGTCGTCGGTGACCTCCATCACCAGCCCGGCGATTTTCGTCCCGAACCGCTCGACCAGCTCGGCCTCGGTGGTTTTGGTGTCCTCGACCGTGTCGTGCAGGAGGGCGGCACAGATGACGTCGGGTTCATGCACCTGCGCCTCACGCCAGAGGACGTTGGCGAGCGCGATCGGATGGTTGATGTAGGGCGAGGCCTCGATGTCCTTGCGCCGTTGGTCGCGATGCTTGTGGGCGGCGAACTGCAGCGCTTCGAGGATCCTCAAGATCGACTGTTCCCCGCTCATGGCTTTCCCCCTTGGTGGTGGCGCCGGTCCCCAGTCACTTGGGGAGCGGCTTTTTCGCGAGCAGCGCCTTGAGTTCTTCGAAGGGTCTGTGCGTCGACACGGGACTGGCGGCGGAAGGGCCGCGTCCGGCGCCCGACGCCGCTTCGAGCTGACGCTGGTGTTCGTTGTCGTGGCAATACAGGCACAGCAGCTCCCAATTGCTGCCATCGGGCGGGTTGTTGGCGTGATTGTGGTCGCGGTGATGGACGGTGAGCTCGCGCAGGCTTGCGCCCTTGAACTCGCGGGCGCAGCGCCCGCAGATCCAGGGGTAAATTTTCAGCGCCTGTTCTCTATAGCTGCGTTCGTTCATGCACGGGGGTGAGCGGCCAATTCGTTATTATGACCGTTCGATCCCCGAGTGAGGCGCGCCATGCTGATGTCATCCGCCGACTACCGCGAGTCGCTGCGCAAGTACCGGCCCACCGTCTACGTCGAGGGGAAGAAAGTGGAGTCGGTGGCCGACGAGCCGCTGCTCGCCCCGGGCATCAACGGCGTCGGGGTCACCTACGACTTCGCGCTGCGGGAATCGTCGCAGATCCTGATGCGGGCGCAGGCGCCCGGCCGCAGTGACCCCATCAACCGCATGCTGGCGGTGCCGAGGAACAGTGCCGACCTGCTGAACAAGCTCGAGGCAGTGCGCCTCGTCTGCCAGGAAACGGGCTGCGCGCAGCGCTACCTCGGCGGCGACGCGATGAGCGCGATCCTGCACGGCACGCACCGCATCGACGCCGAGGAGGGAACCGATTACCACGCGCGCTTCAAGGCCTACATGGAGCACGTGTACGACGACGACCTGACGCTGGGAATCGCGATGACCGATGCCAAGGGCGATCGGTCGCTCAGGCCCTCGCGCCAGCCGAACGCCGACGCCTACGTGCACATCGTCGAGCGGCGAAGCGACGGCATCGTGATCTCCGGCACCAAGGCGATCGTCACTTCGGCGCCCTATGTGCACGAGCTGCTGGTGATGCCGTGCCGCAACATGGGCGAGGACGATCGCGACTTCGCGGTGTGCTGCGCGGTGCCGATCGATGCGGCGGGGCTCACCATCGTCGCGCGCCCCGCGGGCCGGCCGGGCGAGGCGGCAGCCCGATTCAGCAACAGGTACGGCCAGTCGACGGGCGTGTGCCTCTTCGAGCGCGTGTTCGTCCCGTGGGATCGCGTGTTCTGCGCGGGGGAGTTCCGGCATGGGAGCGAAATCCTTTACAACTACACCGCGCAGCACCGCCACACTTGCATCGCGGCGCGCGCGGGCTTTGGCGACCTGCTGATCGGCGCGGGCGCGCTGGTGACTGAAGCCAACGGGGTGAACCTCGACGAGGCGCACGGGCTGCGCGAGGCCATGGTCGACCTGATCAAGATCGTCGAAGGCTTCTATGCCTGCGGCGTGGCGGCCTCGGTGTACTGCGGCGAGAGCGAGGCCGGCCTGGTCACGCCCGACGCGGTGTTCTCCAACATCGGCAAGCTCCTGCTTGCCACCCAGATCTACGACATGCATCGCCTTGCGCACCACGTCTCCGGCGGCATGGTGGTGGCGTTGCCAGGGCCGGAGGAAGACCACAACCCCGCGACCGCCGGGCGCCTCTCGGAGGTGCTCGCCGCGCGTTCGGACATCCCGTACGAGAAGCGCATCGAGGTGGCACGCTTCATCGAGGACCTCACCGCGTCGCACCAGGCCGGCTGGTACTCGCTCATCAGCCTGCACGGGGGCGGCTCGCCGGAGGCGATGAAGATGGAGATCTACCGCAACTATCCGATCGGCAACAAGGTGGACCTGGTCGAGAGGCTGCTCGATCGCGGGGCGTTGGCCGACGAGACCCGCAGGATCACCCGTAACCGCCAGCCCGGCAGATGCTGCGCGGTGGGCTGCTTTGCGCCGGATACCCCGCAGATGGTCGCGTTACCGCGGCCGATTTCCATTTCGGCCGACTGATGGAGGGGGCCGCGCGGCTGGACCGCGACCGCTCCATCCTCCTCCTCATCGACGTCCAGGAGCGGCTCGCCCCGCACGTCGAGGGCCACGACGCATTGATTCGGCGCTGCGAAGCCCTCATCGCCGCCGCGTCCAGCTTCGGCATCCCCAGGCGCCTCACCGAGCATTGCCCCGACCAGATCGGGCCGGTGATTGCGCGGCTTCGAACGCGATTCGCTCCCGAAGAGATCTTCGTGAAGACCCGGTTCGGCGCGGCCGACCACGCGGAGTTCGCGCGGATGCTTGTTCCCGGGCGCGACCAGATCGTGGTGGCGGGGATAGAGGCGCACGTCTGCGTGATGCAGACCGTGCTCGGGCTCGCAGCCATGGGCCTGCGGATCTTCATCGTGGGCGATGCGATCGGCTCGCGCGGCGTACGCGGCGACGATCGCCAGTACGCGATCGATCGCATGCGCGCGGCCGGCTGCACGGTCGTGGGGACCGAAACGGCGTTGTTCGAATGGGCGCGCGCGGGGGATGACGCGCGGTTCAGGGAGACGCTGGGTCTGGTGAAAGGGCTTCCCTGACGGGCGCGACCCGGTCGAGCCATTGACTCCCCGCCGCTCCCCGGCGCACAGTAACCCGCGCAGCACATCGTCCTGCCCCCACTCCAGGAGAGCCCCATGAGACACAACCTGTTTCATATCCCATTGATTTTCGCTCTCGCCCTCCACGGCACCGCGCAAGCGCACGATGGGGATGCGCAAACCGGCACGCTGGGCAAGGTGTCCTTCCCGTCCAGTTGCGATCCGAAGGTGCAGGCCGCGTTCGAGCGTGCCGTGGCCATGCTGCATTCCTTTTGGTATTCGGCCGGCGAGACGGCTTTCCGCGACGTGCTCAAGGCCGATCCCCAATGTGCGATCGCCACGTGGGGGATCGCTTCGCTCCTCATGTCGAATCCGCTCGCCGGGCAGGGCGCATCGCCCCAGGGCGCCGAGGCGGCCCAGGCGGCGATCGCGGAGGGACGCCGGATGGGCGCGAAGACCCAGCGCGAGCGCGACTACCTCGAAGCCGTTGCGGCGTACTACCAGGACTTCGCCACGCGCCCCGAAAAGGAGCGCCAGGCCGCGCGCGCCCGGGCCTATGAGGCGCTGGCCCAACGCTACGCCGATGACGACGAGGCGAAGATCTTCTCCGCGCTCTATATTTCCGGAACCCAGACACAGGCCGACCAGACCTACTCGGCATACCTTAAGGCGGCCGCCATCCTCGAGGAGCAGTTCAAGAAGTATCCCGACCATCCGGGCGTCGCGCACTACCTGATCCACAGCTACGACGCGCCACCGATCGCCGAGAAGGGGCTCGTCGCCGCACGCCGCTACGCGAAGATCGCGCCCGCCGCGCCCCACGCGCTGCACATGCCCTCGCACATCTTCACTCGCGTGGGCTCATGGCAGGAATCCGCCGCCACGAACAAGCGCTCGATGGAAGTCGCCAAGGCGGGCAATGAGCCGGACGAGGCCTATCACGCGGTGGACTACATGGTCTACGCGTTCCTGCAGCTTGGCCGCGATGCCGAGGCTCGCCAGTCCATCGACGCGGCGATGAAGGTCAGCGGCATCAGCCCGCGGTTCGTCCCGCGTTACGCGATCGCTGCGATGCCGGCGCGCTATGCCTTCGAGCGCGGCGCGTGGCTGGAGGCGGCCAAGCTGCAGCCGATCGGCAGCACCTATCCCTTCGTCGAGGCCATCACGTACTTCTCGCGCAGCGTGGGTGCGGCGCGTAGCGGCGATCTCGCCGCGGCCCGCGGGGATGCCGAGCGGCTAGAAGGCGCGCACAAGGCACTGCTCGACGCGAAGAACACCTACTGGGCCACCGAAGTGGAAATCCAGCGGCTGGCGGCGGCCGCATGGATCGCGCTGGGCGAGGGCAAGTCCGAGGAGGCACTCAAGTTCATGCGCGCCGCCGCCGATCTCGAGGACCGCAACGAAAAGCATATCGTGACGCCCGCCCGCATCGTGCCCGCGCGCGAGCTGTTGGGCGAGATGCTGCTCGAGCTGAAGCAGCCCGATGCGGCGTTGAAGGAGTTCGAAGCGTCGCAGCGCCGCGAGCCGAACCGCTTCCGCAACTACGCGGCCTCCGCGCGCGCGGCGGATATGGCAGGCGATCGCGCGAAGGCGGCTGCCTACTACCAGAAGCTCGTGGCCCTCGCCAAGGATGCTGACACCGCGCGGCCCGAAGTGGTGCGCGCGAAGAGCTACGCGCAGCGGTGAGGGGGCTCGCCGACCTCCTTCTCGCGAGCGTGCTGTGGGCGGCGATCGCGGCCTTCGCCCCGATCGCTGCCGCCGATCCCTACGAGGCGGATCCCGATCTGGCCACGCGCGACGCCGATTACGCCTCAGGCAAGCGGGCGGTCGACAAGAAGGAGTGGGCAGAGGCCGTACGCCTCTTCCAGCGCGCGGCGGTTCGCAATCCGGATCACGCGGACCTGCAGAACATCCTCGGCTTTTCTTATCGCAACCTGAAGCAGTTCGAGCCGGCGTTCAAGCATTATCGGCGCGCCATCGAGCTCGATCCGCGCCATCGCGGCGCGCATGAGTACATCGGCGAGACCTACCTCATGACCGGGGACCTGGCGGGAGCAGAGAAGCACCTCGCGGCGTTGAGGGAGATATGCCTGCTGCCGTGCGAGGAGTTGAAGGACCTCGAGCGCGCGATCGCCGAATACCGCGGCAGGAAATAGGCCGCGCAGAATGAAGAAAGCCGGCGGCCTGCGCCGCCGGCATCGGGACTGCACTTCTCCGGTTACTTTCCGTCGCGATCCGAATCGCCCGGCGTGGCGCGTTCGATCGCATCGCTGGTGCGATGCCAGGCATCCTTGGTGGCGTGCTTGGCATTTTCCCAGGTGAGGTTCGACTTGCCCTTGGCGCGCTGCCAGTCGCGGCTCAGGTCGGCTTCGACATCATCGAATTTCCGGCCGGGGTACTTGTTGACGCCGTCGAGGCCGTAGCGATACGCAGGACCGTAGTCGTCGAAGGTGGAGCCCTTCGTAACATACGGGCGGTTCACGAACTCTTCGCGCCAGTAGGCCTCTTCGATGGTGGGGTCGATCGACTCGGCGATTCCCTTGCCGGCCAGTCCGCCGACCACCGCGCCGACTGCCGCGCCGATCACGGTGCCCACGGGGCCCGCTACGGTGCCTGCCGCCGCACCCGCCGCCATTCCGCCGGCCGCCGCGCCCAAGCCTGTTCCAATGGGGTGCGCGCCAGGCGCTCCGCTGATCGGATCGCGGTTCGGGGTGCCTTCGTTTCTGTTCGTCGTCATGATGTTCTCCAATAGTGGTTGTGATTAAAGGGCTTACATCACCCGTCGCCTGCGTGCCATGCCCGCCATAAGGATGCCGAGCGCGGCTTGCCCCAGGGTCTGAACCAGCTGCGGATGCCGCGCGTAGAAGCGGCTTATCGTCTGGATCATGTTGGGGTTCTGTTGCGCGGCTTGCGCAGCCGCGGATTCGATGTCGCGCGGGGCGATCTCGCGCGCTTGCTGAGGAGAGAAGCGGCCATTGCCCTGGCCCAGGCGCCGCAGCAGTCCGCCGAGCACGCCGCCGCCGGCCGCGCCCGCCAGCGCACCACCGCCGAGGGATCCGAGGATCTCGTTCAGCAGGCCCGCGCGCTGGTCGTCGTTGGAGCGCTCATAGAGCTGACCGATCATCTGCTCGGCGGGCGGCGTGATGTCGGAGTTGAAGGCTTCCTCGAGGCCGTAGCCGAGGTCGTCGGGATCCGCTTCCCGCGCAACCTGGTCGAAGTCCTCGAAAATCTGCGGCGGAGGACGGTTCGGTTGCTCCTGATATTGGTTGAGAACGTCGAGTAGTCCCATCGCCAGCTCCTCGCCGAAAATTCGTCCTGTTGGACGGTTGACGGGAACAGTGGTTCCGGCATGGCCCGAATGGATTAATCGATGCGGATGCGATCGGTAAAAGTTTCAACGGAATTGAAATCCATAAGAAGATCGTTCCAAGGCGCGTTGAATTCTTCTGCATCGCGCTTGCCCATTTCACGCCAATGTCCCGCCGTGAAGCCTGCGACACACGTTCATGCGAACATTCGGAAATGACCCTCATCTCCAACCTCTTCGGCATCGAACTTCCCATCGTCCAGGCGCCGATGGCGGGTGTGCAGGCGGGTGCGCTCGCCGCGGCGGTTTCGGAAGCGGGCGGGTTGGGCTCGCTGCCGTGTGCGATGCTCGCCCCCGAGGCGATGCGTACCGAGCTCGAGGTCATCCGGGCGCGAACCCGCAAGCCCTTCAACGTGAATTTCTTCTGCCACGTCGCGCCCGCGATCGACGCCGCGCGGGAGGCCGCGTGGCGAAACGTCCTCGCGCCCTATTACCGCGAGTTCGGCATCGACCCGGCAAGCATTCCTGCGGGCCCCGGGCGCTTGCCCTTCAGCGACGCGGCGGCCGAAGTGCTCGAGGCATTCCGGCCCGCAGTGGTGAGCTTCCACTTCGGGCTGCCGCCGGCGCCACTCCTGGCGCGCGCAAAGGGCTGCGGGGCGCGGATCCTCTCGTCGGCCACGACCGTCGAAGAGGCGTGCTGGCTGGAAGCCCACGGTGTCGACGCGGTCATCGCCCAGGGACTGGAAGCCGGGGGGCACCGCGGCATGTTCCTCACCGACGACCTGACCTCACAGGTGGGCACATTCGCGCTCCTGCCACAGGTGGTGCGCGCGGTGAAGGTGCCCGTGATCGCGGCGGGTGGAATCGCGGATGCCGAAGGCGTGGCGGCGGCGATGGCGCTGGGTGCTGCAGGCGTGCAGGTGGGAACGGCGTTTCTCCTCTGCCCCGAAGCCACGACCAGCGCGTTGCATCGCGCGGCACTGAAGGCAGAAGAGGCGGCACGCCACACGGCACTCACCAACCTTTTCACCGGGCGACCGGCGCGCGGCATCGTCAATCGCATCATGCGCGAAGTGGGACCCCTCAACCCGCACGCGCCTGCGTTCCCGCTTGCGACCGCGGCGATCGGCCCGCTGCGCGCGAAGGCAGAGGCGCGGGGCACGGGCGATTTCTCACCGCTGTGGAGCGGGCAGAACGCGCGGGGGTGCCGTGAAGTGCCCGCGGCGCAGCTACTGGGGGAACTGGCGGCGCGCCTGGGCGCGGGTGGGGCCGCTCGGCGCTGAGTCTTAAACGCCGCGCAACTCGGCTATCCCTGGGCTGTCTATCCTTCCCCGCATCGCGGAGGCCGAAATGCAGCTTACAGACGACAAGAAACATGCCGCACTCGAGATCCAGGGCCAGTACGACGTGGCGGGCCTGGAAGCCCTCATTGCGGAACTCTCCGAGCTGAGGGCGGCCATGGTGCCGCCCGTACCCACGCTGCCGCCGATGACGAACAACAGCGAGGACGCGGCCGCCACCCGCGCGCGGGG
>JANNKG010000580.1:0-7258 GCA_031396185.1 Burkholderiales bacterium
CCATCCTGCGGCAGGCGCTTCTCGGCGATGTCGAGCGAGGCCATCACCTTGATCCGCGACACCATCGCAGGGTGCAGCCCGCGGCGCGGCTCGACCACGTCGCGCAAGGCGCCATCGACGCGAAACCGCACCGCCGCGCGCGATTCGAAGATCTCGAGGTGCACGTCGGAGGCGCCCTCGCGCACCGCCTGGGTGAGCAGCGCGTTGATCAGCCGGATGATCGGCGCATCGTTCTCGGTCTCGAGCAGGTCGGCGACTTCGGGGAGCTGCGCGGTCAACTTGGCGAGGTCGACCGATTCGCCCATGTCTTCGACGATCGTCTCCGCCGCTGAAGGCTCGCGCGTGTAGGCGAGCACCAGGCAGTGGTCGAACTCCTCCGGCGTCAGCAGGACTTCCTTCACCGGCTTGCCCGCCATGCGGCGCACTTCGGCGAGCGTGGACGCCTGCGGGTAGGGGCGGATCCAGACTTCGAGCGCGCCGTCCTTCACGCGCGCGGCGAGCACGCCCTTGGATTTGGCGAACGGGTAGGGCAGAAGCCGGACGGTATGGGGATCGAGGTCCTGGGGATTCACGGTGCGCTCGAGAGGGGCGGTCATGACGAGATCGGTTGGCTATCGGGCAGACGGGGGTTCATTGGAGTACCCCAGCGGCTGGTCGCGCTGGCTCTCCAGCGGCGGGAGCTGGCGCACGTTGGTCTCGGGCAGCATTCCGTTCCACGGCATCTTGATGTCGCCCTGGAGGTTGCGGATGTATTCGTAGCGGTCCGCGGTGAGGGAAGCCGCCGCGCGCTCGTCCTTCAGCACCACCGGTCGCAGGAAGATCATGAGGTTGGTGCGCTTGCGGTTACGCGACTCGTACTTGAATAGCGCGCCCAGGTAGGGAATGTCGCCCAGCAGCGGGATCTTGTCGATGGTGGCCTGCTGGTCGTCCTGGATGAGGCCTCCCAGCACCACGATCTGCCCGTTGTCCACCAGCACGGTGGATTCGAGCAGGCGCTTGTTGGTGATGATGTCGGCCGACTGCACCAGCGCCTTGTCGCGCGTGACGCTCGAGACTTCCTGGAAGATCTTCAGCTTGACCGCGCCGGCCTCCGACACCTGCGGCGTGACCCGCAGCGTGAGGCCGATGTCCTTGCGCTCGATGGTCTGGAACGGGCTGGTCGCGCTGCCCGAGGTCGGCGTGTAGGAGCCGGTGATGAAGGGCACGTTCTGGCCCACGACGATCTTGGCTTCTTCGTTGTCGAGCGTAAGCACGTTGGGCGTGGACAGCACGTTGGCCGCAGAGTCGCCCTCGAGCGCGCGCGCGAGCAGCTGCAGGTTCGCGACCTGGACGTTGGTTCCGGGAATCCTCACCGTGCCATTGATGATGCCGAGGTTGAGTCCGGTGCCGATGGTCGCGAGGTTCGCCGCCACGCCGAGGATGTTGGTGCCGGTGGTGGTGCTGAAGTTGGTGCCCCCGAACACGCCGTTGCCGCTGCCGTCGAACTTGCCGGCATTCCACTGCACGCCGAATTCCGCGGCGAGCCCGGTGGAGACTTCCACGATCAGCGCCTCGACGTAGACCTGCTGGCGGCGCTGGTCGAGGGCGTCGATCACGGTGCGCAACGCCCGGTAGACCGGCTCCGGTGCGTTGATGATGATCGAGTTCGTCGGCGGGTAAGCCTGGACCACCGAGCTGGGGGCGGTCGGGACGGCGGCCGCGGCGACCGGCGCGCTCGAGGTCGCGGTGGTCTGGGTCGCGGTATTTCCCGCGGGTGTCGTGCTGGTGGTGGTGGTGCGCGTCGATTCCGCGCCGGAGAGGAGCCCGCGCAGCGTCTCGGCGATGCGCGTGGCCTCGGCGTTGCGCAGGAACACGGTATAGATGTTGCCGTTGCCGGCGCCGGGCGTGTCGAGGCCGAGGGCGAGGGCCTTGATGCGATTCATGAGCGCGCTGCTGTCGGCGCGCACGATCAGGCTGTTGGTGCGGCTGTCGATCGCGACGGCGACCTTGGGCAGGGTGCCGGGCGCGTTGGCGGGCACGTTGGTCTCGGGAACCACGGTGCGCAGCATCTGCGCGATGTCGACTGCCGAGGCGTTCTGCAGCCGGAGGATCTGCACCTCGGCGCTCGAAGGCCGGTCGATCGACTCGATGATTCGCTGGATGCGCCGCACGTTGCTCGCGTAATCGGTGATCACGATCGCGTTGTTGCCGGGGTAGGCGGCGATGAAGTTGTTCGCGGTCACCAGCGGGCGCAGCACGGGCACCAGCTGCACCGCGTTCTCGCTCTGCAGGACAAAGACCTGGGTCACGATGCGGTCGCCCGCCGTGCGCGCGGCGGCGTCGCCCGTGGGCCCCGCGCTGGTCTTGGCCTCGGCCTCCGGGACGATCTTCACGAATAGCCCGTCCTCGATCGCCGCGTAACCCTGCACGCGGAGCGTGGACAGCAGGATCTGGTAGAGCATGTCCTTCGAGACCGGCCGGTCGGAGACGATGTTCACCGTGCCGGTCACGCGCGGGTCGAGGATGAAGTTCTTGCCGGTGTGCTGGCCGATCGTCTTGATGACCGACTGGATGTCGGCGTTGACGAAATTGACCGTGATTTTTTCGTCCTGCGCGGTGACCTGGGCCGAAGCCGGTCCCGCAAGCGCCAGGGCAAGCGTGATCGAGGCCAACCAGCGGGCCGCATCGAAAGCTAGAAACTTTGTCACGTATTCGGGCTTTAGCGTTGATTTATCGGTCATTTTGCGCCAAAACGCGAAGGAATGACAGGGGGTGCCGCAGTCACTCCACCTTGACGTTGGCGTCCTTGATGACCTTGGCCCACATGGCCACCTCGTCCTGGATGCGCTTGGTGGCCTCGACCGGCGTGGTGTGGGTCGCGTAGACCCCCTGCTCGAGCAGTTTGGCCTTCACGTCGGGCTGCTGCAGGATCTTGCCGAGCTCGGCGTTGAGGCGGTCGACGACGGGCTTCGGCGTGCCGGCGGGCGCCGCCATGCCGAACATCGAGCTCGCCTCGAAGCCGGGCATGCCTGCCTCGGCGGCCGTGGGCACGTCGGGCAGCGATTCCACCCGCGTCTTGGTGGTGACCATGAGGGCCTTGATCTTGCCGCCCTTGATGTGGCCGACCGCCGCGGGCACGGTCTCGATCATCGATTTCACCTGCCCGCCCATCAGGTCGATCATGGCCGGACCGCTGCCCTTGTACGGGATGTGGACCATGTCGGTCTTGGTGGCGAGCTTGAACTGCTCGCCGGTGAGGTGCTGGGGCGAGCCGTTGCCCGCCGAGGCATAGGTCAGGTCGCCGGGCTTGGCCTTGGCGAGGGTGACGAACTCCTTCAGCGTCTTCGCCGGCACCGAAGGATGCACGACCAGCACCAGAGGCACCGTGCCCACGATCGCGATGGGCGCGAAGTCCTTTTCCAGGCTGAATTTGGCGGTGTCCTTTTGCAGGGTCGCATTGATCGAGTGGCTGGTCATCGCTCCCATCAGAAGGGTGTAGCCGTCGGGCTTGGCGCTCGCCACCGCCTGGGCGCCGATATTGCCGCCGGCCCCGGACCGGTTATCGACCACGAACTGCTGCCCGAGCGCGGTGGAGAGCTTCTGCGCGAGCACGCGGCCGATGATGTCGGTGGCCCCACCCGGTGGATACGGGACGATCACCGTCACCGGCTTCGTCGGGTAAGCCTGGGCGAAGAGCGCGGCAGGAAGGAGTCCGAGCACGGCGAACGTGCCGGCGGCGAGCACGTGAGTTGCGCGATTCATAGGGTTTCCTTCGGCCAGGCGCGATGTAACCCCAGAGTATACTTTTTGAGATGAAGAAAACCCGGCGTCACGCGGCGATCATCGGGGGCGGCAACATGGGTGCCGACGTGGCGCTTACGTTCGCCGCGGGAGGCTGGCAGGCCCACGTGGTCGAGCTCTCGGAAGCGACGCGCAACAAGCTGCCGGACTACTACCGGCAAGGCCTGAAGCAGATCGGGTCGAACGCGAGCCTCGACCGGTTCACCACCCACGCGGCGCTGGCGCTGGTGCCGTGGCAGGACATCGAAATCGTGATCGAGTGCATCCCCGAAAGGCTGGAGCTCAAGCGCAGCCTCTTCAAGGAGCTCGAAAAACTCGCGCGTCCCGGCACGACGCTCGCGAGCAACAGCTCGAGCTTTCCGATCAGCGCCATCGCCAAGGGACTCAAGACCCAGGGGCGCATGCTCGGGCTGCACTATTTCCTGCCCGCGCACCTCGTGCCGCTGGTGGAAGTGGTGCGCGCGAAGAAGACCCGCGCAGGCTTGCCGGAGGAGATCGGCGAGCTGATGCGCTCGCTGGGCAAGGTGCCGGTACAGGTGCGCCGGGACATCCCTGGCTTCCTCGCCAACCGCATGCAGCACGCCCTTTCGCGCGAGGCGTTCGCGCTGCTCGACGCGGGCATCGCTTCGGCCGAGGACATCGATGCCGCGGTGCGCTTCGGATTCGGCTTCCGCTTCCTCGCCGCGGGGCCCTGTTTGCAGCGGGACCACGCTGGAATCGAGGTGCACACCGCGGCGGCGGCGACGATGTATCCGGACCTGTCCAACACCGACAAGCCGGCGAAGGCGCTGCGTGGAAAGGTCGCCAAGGGCGATCTCGGGATGAAAACCGGCAAGGGCTTCTTCGAGTGGGACGCCGATTCGATCAAGCGTGAGAAAGCCCGCTACGAGGGCAAGCTCCTCGCGGGCCTCGAGCTGCTCAAGGACGAGCTGCCGAAACGCAGCGAGGACTGAGGCTACTCGCCCTTCTCGTCCACTCCGAGGGCCACTAGAAAACGCGACACCATGTTGTAGGTCGCGATCGTGCCGACCAACTCGGTCAACTGTCGGTCACCAAAGAGCTTGCGCGCGCGTTCAAGCGTGGCGTCGCTGACCTTGACCCCGCGAGTCATCTCGAGTGTGAGCTGCAAGGCGGCGCGCTCGGCCTCGTCGAAACGCGCGGTGTCGCGCGTGGCGGCCTCGATGTCGTCGAGTGCATCGAGCTGCGCCTGGGGCCCGCCGGCGGCGAGGAACTCGGGGGCATGCTGGTACCACTCGTAGCCCGCATCGTTCAGGCGGGCGACCGCGCAGATTGCGAGCTCGCGGATGCGCGGCGAGATCTCGAGGCTGCGGCGCACTGCGCCCAGCAGCGCGTTCCATCCCTGCGCGAACGGTGGGCTATGCAGCAACATGCGGTCGAGGTTGATGAGGCTGCCCTTGCGGCGCGTGCGGATCGCGTCCACGAGGTCACCGATTTCGGGATCGTTTTCGTTGCGGTACGGAATTCGCGGCATCGCAGTCTCGCTCAGGGCTGGATCGAATACGAAAGGACCACCGTGGCGTTGCCCCGCTGCACCTCGGCCTGGACCATGGTGAGGGTGGCGAACTGGGTATAGAGCCGGGCGAGGTCCCCGGTGGAGGCGACATCCTGGCCATTCAACTTCTTGATGACGTCGCCCGGCTGCAATCCGAGCTTCTGGGCGAGGCTGTTGGGGGGCGCGGCATCCATCCGCACCCCGCCCTTGGCAGGCATGCCGATCTGTCCCAGGTAGCTCAGTTGGTTCGGATCGCGCAGCGCATCGTCCAGCTCCTTTCGCGATAGGCTGAAGTTGTTCGCTCCCGAACGCGCCACGTTGAGCTTGAACCCCTGGGTACGCGCGCCGGGCCGGGCGGCCGATGCCAGGGAGCGCTGCGCCTCGAGGTCGATGCGGCTGCGCACGCCCGCGTTCGCGACGATCACGTGGTCGGGGTTCACCTCGACCAGCTTCGTGCCCGGCTCCACCTCGCGGTCGATGAATACCGCGACGTCCTTGCCCGCCCCGGTGGAGAAGATCGCGGAGGCTGCCACCCCGGGCGTGGGTGCGATCACGCCCTTGAGTTTCAGGCTCGGTGCGCTCGCACGGGCTGAAGTGCCCGGTGCAGTCGCACCGAAGAGGCGCGCAACCGCGCCCAGGTCGACCTCGCCAGGGGCCGGCGGCGTCGCCACGCGCGGGGTGGGTGTTGCGAACACCCACGTCCAGTAGGCGAGCTGCCATGCGAGCACCAGCACCAGCGCAATCACGAGGAGCGTGCCGAGGGTCCCGGTCCTAGCGACCGGTGAAGGGGCGGCGGCCATGGCCCATGGTATCGAAGTTGGGCCGACGGCTGCGGCGGGCAACGCTATTGCTTCGGCAGCCGGTCGAGATCGATGTCGAGGTAGCGCCACGGGGCATACGCGAACGGGTGCTTCTTGTAGCCGATCACCCACGGCTGGATGAGGATGGTGTTGCGCAGGAGCGAATTCACGCGCCACGGCCCGTAGACCCAGAGGATGCGCACCATGCGCCGGTAGATCTCGGTGCGCTCGGGCGAGTCCGGCATGGTCTTGATGCGCTCGTACAGCGCGTCGAATTCCGGATGGCTGAACATCGTGTAGTTCGCGCCGCCGATCGATTTGGTGGTGAAGAGCTGCAGGAAGTTTTCTCCGTCGGGATAGTCGGCGATCCAGCCGTAGGTGAACGACTGCACCTTTCCCAGCTGGGCCTGCTTGCGCAGGTCGGGCAGCTTCTCGACCTTGTTGAAGGTCATGCGAATGCCCACGTCGTCCATGGCGCGCTTCCACAGCTGGTTGCGCTGGCGCGCGCGCTGCTCCGGGGTCGAGGCCTGGTCGACGACGAGCGGCGAGCCGTCGGGCAGCTCGCGGTAGCCGTCGCCGTCGCGGTCGAGGTAGCCGTACATGTCGAGCAACGCCTTGGCCTTCGCCGGGTTGTACTCAAGGGTCGGGCTGGTCTCGGGCAGGTAGCCCGCCATGCCCGGGGCGATCGGCGAGTCGGCCTTGATCGCCTGGTTCTTGTAGATGATCGCGATCTCCTCGTGGATCGGGTAGGCGAGCCCGATGGCGCGCCGCAGCGCCACTTTCTCGGGGGTATAACCGCCGACCACCGGGTCCTGCATGTTGAAGGTGGTGTAGGTGATCCACGCGACTTCGTCGGGGCGAACCTCCATGCCCTGGCGCGCGAGGTTCGGGGCGAGGTTGCCGCCGGGAACCGCCACGTCGATGAACTCCACCGGCACCGAGCGGATGTAGTCGTGCTCGGCGTTGAGGTAAGCGAGCCAGCGCGGCTGGTGCTCCTCGATGATCGAGTATTCGATGCGCCCCACCAGCGGCAGGCGCTTGCCCGCGAGGTGCTTCGCGATACGCGCGTCGCGTTCGTCCTCGCCGCCGGCGGTCTCGAAATACTCCTCGCGGTAGTCGGGGTTGGCTTCGAGCACCACCAGGGCGGAGCGGCGCCATTTCCCCA
>JANNKG010000054.1:0-14315 GCA_031396185.1 Burkholderiales bacterium
CGGATGCCGTGCTTGGCGCGGTCCTTGTTCACCAGCCTGCAGATGGCGCCGCCCGCGGCGTAATACACGCCAGTGACGCCGCCGGTGCCGATGGTCATGTACTTCTGCTGCGCCAGCGCGGCGGGCGCGAGGAGCGCCGCCGTCACCGCTGCGCACAGCGTGAGCCCAAGTCGCTTCATGTCCGTGTCTCCTGTTGTGGGTACGACAACGTTATGCGGCGCGCTTGAGCGCCGCGGTTCCTGAATCGATGGCCGACGCGAGGCGGGCGACGATCTCATCCAGCTCCGCGCGGGTTGCGATGAACGGCGGGGCGAGGAGGACGTGATCGCCGCGCTCGCCGTCAATGGTGCCCCCCATCGGATAGACCATCAGGCCGCGTTGCATCGCCTCGGCCTTGATGCGGGCGTGCAGCTTGAGCGACGGCTCGAAGGTGCGCTTGCTGGCGCGGTCCTCTACCAGCTCCACGCCCCAGAAAAGACCGCGGCCGCGGATGTCGCCCACGTGGGGATGCGAACCCAGCGCCGTACGTAGCGCCTGCGCCAGGTAAGCGCCATCGGCCTTGACCTTTTCGAGCAAGCCCTCACGGCGGATCACCCGCTGCACCGCAAGAGCCGCAGCCGCGCCCACCGCATGGCCGATATAGGTGTGGCCGTGCTGGAACATGCCGCTTCCGCGCCTGAGCGCATCGATGATCTTCTCCGAGGCGAGCACCGCGCCGACCGGCTGGTAGCCGCCGCCGAGACCTTTGGCGATGGTCATGAGGTCGGGCGCGATGCCTTCCTGCTCGATGGCGTGGAGCGTTCCCGTGCGACCCATGCCGCACATCACCTCATCGGCGATGAAAAGCACGCCGTGGCGGTCGCAGACCTCGCGAATGCGCTTGAAGTAGCCGGGTGTCGCAGGAACGGCGCCCATCGTAGCTCCCACAACGGGCTCGGCCACGAAAGCGATGACACGCGCCGGCCCGATCTCCCGAATCTTGGCGTCCAGCTCCGCCGCAAGCCGTTCGCTGTATTGCCCGGGACTCTCGCTGTCCCGCCGGTCGCGATACTCGTAGCACGGAGACACCCGTCCCACGTCGATGAGGAGGGGCGCGAACTGCCGGCGCCGCCACTCGTTGCCACCCACGGCGAGGGCGCCCAGCGTGTTGCCGTGGTAGCTCTGGCGCCGCCCGATGAAGACGCTGCGCTCCGGCTGGCCGACCTCCACGAAATACTGGCGCGCCATCTTGAGCGCGGCTTCCACCGCCTCGGAGCCGCCTGAGACCAGGTAGACGTGGCCGATGCCCGCCGGGGCGTCGGCGATGAGCGTGTCGGCCAGCTCCTCGGCGACCTCGGTGGTGAAGAAGCCGGTGTGCGCATAGGCGAGGCGATCGATCTGCGCGTGCATCGCGGCGATCACCTCGGGATGGCCGTGGCCCAGGCAGGAGACGGCGGCTCCGCCACTTGCGTCGAGGTAGACCTTTCCCTCGCGGTCGGTCAGGGTGCAACCCTTGCCGGACACGGCAACGGGCAGCGAGCCGCGCAAGCTGCGATGGATGATCTTCGTCATAGGGATCGGTTTCCGTGGTCCGCAGCCGGCAAGCTTACCAAAGCTGATAAAATCGCCCGTTCGAGTCGCACCGGAGAGGTGGCAGAGTGGTCGATTGCGGCAGACTCGAAATCTGTTGATGGGTCACACCATCCGGGGGTTCGAATCCCTCCCTCTCCGCCAACTACCGGCAACGTGCGCTCACTCGGCAGATCGATCGCGATACTGCTGCCTCTAAAGTCCAGGAGACAACATGGCAGGAATGCAGAAGATCGACGTGGTGCAGGGCTCCGGTGCGGAGGCCAGGCGGGGGCCGGTGAAGGTCCATTACACCGGATGGCTCCATGATCCGGCGAAGGCCGACGGCCACGGAAGCAAATTCGACAGCTCGGTCGATCGCGGCGAGCCCTTCGAGTTCGTGCTGGGCGCGGGGCAAGTCATTCGCGGCTGGGACGAGGGAGTGGCCGGCATGAAGGTGGGTGGCAAGCGCACCCTCATCATTCCTCCCGAACTCGGTTACGGCGCACGCGGCGCCGGCCGGGCGATCCCTCCGAACGCAACCCTGGTATTCGACGTGGAGCTGATCGACGCGAAGTAAGGCGCCAAGAGAGGCTCCGCCTCGGCAGAGCCTAGCCCCTCGTTTGTCGTGTGCCTCGTCGGTCGATGTCAGTCTAGGCTGACAATCGCAATCGGAATTTTCCGATTTTCCCGGCCTCGCCACTTTGGAAAAATCTGCGGGCAGACTAACCGCAGGGAGCCCAAGTGAGCGAAAGTCCCATGTCGTTGGACGAAGGTCGTCGCGCCCAGGACCGCTGGAGCGTGAATGTTTCCGAATCCTGGGAGATCTTCTTCTGGACACGCGAATTCCGCTGTTCGGAGGCCGAGCTGCGCCGCGCGGTGGCTGCCGTGGGCAAGTCGGCTCGCGACGTGCGGGTCCACCTCGCGAATCTCCAACGATCCTAACCAATGCCAACAATGAGCTCCGACTCGATCACCTCAGCCTTCGGCGCATTGCGCGTCACCCAGCACGAACATGAAGTCCGGGAGCTGCACAAGCAGTTTCCGATGCTGTCGCGAACCGAGATTGCCGACGTCATCCAGCGCGCCGGTCCCATGCGCCACACGGTCGAGGCGGAGCTCGGGCGGATTTCCCGCGGCAAGCGCTGAGACGCTCAGTCGCGCTCACCAGTGCCGGGCTTCAGGTCGTAGAGCTCCTGGAACTCCGTCACGAGCTCGTCGAACGCGGCCTCGCAGCCGTAGCCGCAATCCAGCGGCGTGACGACTTCCCAGTTGGGAGCGCTATCCCGTGAGTCGACCCGATAGGGGAGCTGCACGAAGCAGCTCGCGCAATCCCGCGGCTTTCGCCTTCGAAACTCCCGGTCGAGGAGGACAAACAAGTCCGCCGCGGTGACACCCGTTTTCGTGCTCATTTTCTTCCAACCGCCCAGATAAAGTGATTGAACGATTGGACATTGGGGTGCGCGATGGTGCGGTGCCGCACGTTTCAGCTGTCACGTCCGGGGGGTTTGGGGCTGCTCCATTTGGCGGGGTCCGACCAGCCTGCGTTGGAAATCGTAGAGCCGGTCGCGCCACGGGTCGATGCGGAAGCCTTCGGCGGCAGCTCGGGCCTCGGTGGAGGCGTCGTCATACGCGTCATGATCGAATTCGACCGTGAGGGCAAGGCTGTCGAAGATCGCGAACTCCGCGAGTTTGTGGGCGCGCTTGCGGGAAGCATCGACCGAACCCGGATTGATGAAATACTCGCGGTCCCCCGATAGCGCCACCACGGCGGGGCCATCGATCGCGGTTTCGAATACATCGCCGCCATCCACCTCGAAGACCTTCTGCTCGTGGGTGTGGCCGAAAAAGCAGATGCGCTTGCCGGGAAAGTCCGCCCGAAGGTAGGCAACGTTCTCGATCACGTGCTTCGGCTGCGTCATGTATTGCTGCACGTCGCGCACGCCCCCATGGGTAAGCAGCACGCAGTCCTCGAGAACCTCGTGGGAGGGCAGGGCGCGCAGGTATTCCACGGTTGCCGGGGCGAGATGGCGCCGGGTGCGCTTGAGCGAGTGCATCGCCTTGTTGGAGCAGCGATCGAAGCCCAGCTTGCCGGTTCCGATCAGGTCGTGGTTGCCGGCGATCGAAACCACGCCGCGCGCGCGGAGCAGCTCGACGCACTCGTCCGGGTCGGCGTTGTATCCCACCAGGTCGCCCACGCACACGATCCGGTCCACGCCGCGCTCGTCGAGCCGAGCGAGGGCCACCCCCAGCGCCTGGAGGTTGCCGTGGATGTCGCCTAGGAGGCCGTAGCGCGCCATTGCCGGAGGCAGGTCGCGAGCCGGCCAGGGCCGCGGTAGCAGCGGCGCGCTACCCGGCGCCAACAGGAGGCGGCCCAGGGAATCGGGTCCGACCCGCTGAAGAGGTTGTAGACGTTGCGCGAACCGGCAATCGAGGTGAGCCACTGCATGAGGGAGAGCTCGCCACGCTGCGACATCTCGCGGTAGGCCTTGTAGTCGAGAGCGAGCGACAGCCAGCGCAGGCGCGTGCCGGCGCGCGCGGGTAGCGGGCGCTGCCCCTCCACCAAGTAATCGTATGCGGCGGCCATCAGGTTCACGCCGTTGACGGCTCCGAGGTAATGCCACAGGTTGCAGCGCGCGTTGATCTCCAGCAGGTACCACTGCCCGCTGCCGGGGTCACGCTTGAAGTCCATCTTGAAGAAGCCCTTCAAGGGGCAGCGGCGCACCACCTCGCGGCCGACCTCCTCGAGGGACGCATCGTGAGCAATCTCGATGAACGCGCTTTCACCAGTGACCGCCGGGTAGGTGCGAACCTTGCGCCCGGTGAACGCCAACAGCACTTCGCCGTGCTCGTCGGCGAAGCCGTGGTACGACCAAAGATCACCGTGACCGCCCGGAACGTACTCCTGGAAAGTGAGCTCGCGATGGTGGCTCGTGACGCCGGCATGGGCAGCGGCTTCGGCACCACTCGCGAACACCAGTGCCTTGCCATCGCCGCCGAAGAGGCGCTGGCACAGAACCGAGTCGTGCCAGTCGATCTTCTCGCTGGGCTTCACCACCACTTCACCGGGCGTGCCGCGCAAGGATCCGGCCCCGAAGCCTTCCCAGGTGAGGGAGCGCGGCACCGGCAGCCCGCGGGAGCTGGCAAAGGCGTGGAAGCGGTCCTTGGCAATGAGGGCGCTGCCAACCGACGGATCGTTCAGCAGGAGCAGGAAATAGCGCTCGAGGCGCTCGCGGTGCGCGTTGACGAGCTCGAGGGCGTCGTCGCTGCCATACATAAGTGGTACGCGCCGGCCGTGGTCGTGGGACAGCCGGTCCCCGAGGCTCACCAGCGCATCCACGGCGGGCTCCCCGCTATCGAGCCGCGGGATGATGCAGCGGCGGGTGCAATACCGGGAGGCGAGCGCCGGCTCTTCGAGGTCGCTGGAGGTCACGATCGCAGGGATGCCCGCCATGCCCAGCGTTCGCACCAGGCTGATGCCACCAAGAAGGACGACCGGCAAGTCGCGTTTAGGGGTCATTGGAAGGTCGATGTAGGAATCCTATGCACGATAGGGCGGTGCCAAAAAACAACCTGTAGCTCCAGGGGTAAACGGGATGGTCCATTCGGGCTATCCCGTGCAAGTCCGGCGGAAAGATTGGCGCTCTAGCCTTCATCTGTCGCCTTAGGAAACGCCCGGAGAAACCATGCTCGTTGCCATTCACCAGCCCCACTACATTCCCTGGCTGGGATACCTCGACCGCATGGCGAAGGCGGACCTCTTCATCGTCCTGGACCACGTGCAGTTCGAGCGCCGCAATTACCAGAACCGCACCATGATCCGCTGCGAGAACGAGGGCAAATGGCTCACCGTTCCGGTGGTGCAGGTCTCGCAGAAGGAGCGGATCGTCGACAAGCAGGTCGACAACTCCGAAGGCGGGAGCCGCACCTGGGGCCCGACCCACTTCAAGACGCTCAAGTTCGCCTATCGCAAGGCGCCGTTCTTCATGCATTACGAGCCCCGCCTGCAGGAGATCCTTGGGGCGCGCTGGGACAAGCTCATTGACCTCGACCTGGCGATGCTCGATTTCCTGCGCGACGCCTTCGATATCCGCACCCCGTTGAGGCGCAGTTCCGAGATGCGGGCCGATGGCGCCCGCTCGGGCCTGCTGCTGAATCTGTGCAAGGAGGTGGCACCGGGTTCGACCTTCCTCGGCGGGCTCGGCGGCTCGCGCGACTACCTTGACCTGGATGCGTTCGCCGCCGACGGCATCGGCGTGAACTGGCAGTCCTTCAAACATCCGTCCTATCCGCAGTGCGGCGAGGGCGCCTTCATTCCCGGGCTGATGTCCCTAGACCTGTTGTTCAATTGCGGGCCGCGAGCCTCTGAACTGCTCGCCCAACCGCCGCCGAAGACCGATGAGCGCCTTGCAGCCTGAGATCGAAACCACGCGCTGGTACGAGGACAAGGTCCGGCGCTTCGGCTACGACCACCGCGGGTTGGGGTTTCGCAACCGCACTTCCCAGGAGAAGCGCTTCGCAGCACTCCTCCTGCTCGGCGACTTCCATGGACGGCGCCTGCTCGACGTGGGCTGCGGCTTCGGCGATTTCCTGCCGTTCCTCCTGGAGCGCGGCATCCAACCCATCTACACCGGGCTCGACCTGTGCGAGCCGATGGTGGAGCGCGGGCGCGAGCGCCATGCGCCCGAAAGCCGGTTCGTGGTGGCCGATGCGCTGGACTACGTGCCCGATGAGCCCTACGACTACGTGGTCGCCAGCGGCATCTTCGGGCTGGAGGCCCCCGGGGCTCGCGAGCGCATCTATCCGACCGTGGCGCGCATGTTCGGATGGGCCGGCGTGGGCATGGCCGTAAATTTCCTGAGCCGCCGCTCCCCCACGCCCGCGGAAGCGCGCGTGTACCTCGATCCTTCCGAGATGCTCGCGCTGGGCCTCTCACTCACCCCCGCCGTGCGTCTCGATCACACGTACTTGCCCAACGACTTCACCCTGCATCTCTACAAGAAGCCCGCCTGGGAGGGCGAGCTCGAGCGAGGACGCCATGAAACGCGCATCTGACACCGAAGTCCGCCCGGCCGGGCAGTCGCTGGCCAACCGCTATGCCGGCAAGACCGTGGTCGCTATCGGTGCACACCCCGACGACCTGGAGATCGGCATCGGCGGCACGCTCGCCAAAATGCAGCGTGGCGGCGCGCATGTGGTGATGTGCGTGGCTTCCATTCCCAAGGATTACGACGTGCGCCTCCGGGAAGCCAAGCACGGTGCGGAGATCCTCGGCTGCGAGCTGAAACTGCTGATGGATGGCGGTCCGCATCGCCTCGAGGACATCAAGACCTATGACCTGGTGGGGCTCCTCGACGGCGTGATTCGCGAGTACAAGCCGGCGGCGGTCCTCACCCACAGCAAGGCGGACTTCCACAACGACCACCTCCTGATCTACAACGCGTGCCTGCCGACGCAGCGCCTGGCGTACTTCGATTTCTTTTCCTACCACCCGACCAATTGCCGCCCGGTGCCGATCGCGTTCCACCCCACCGCGTATGTCGATGTCTCGGAGACGATCGACGCCAAGATGCACGCCATCACGGCGCACGCGAGCCAGTTCGGCGGCCGCGGCCTCGATACCGAGATGTACCGCGAGTTCGCCCACGTGCAGGGACGCATGATCGGCGTGCCGTACGCCGAAGGGCTGGACGTGCAGAGGATGCTGCTCGCCTGAGGACCCACTAAATGGATTCTCCCTTCACCATCCGGGTCGTCGACGACGTCGAGGGCATGAGCGCGCTCGAAGATGCGTGGAACGCGCTCGCGCCCCCGGATTGCAAGCCGATGCGCCAATACGCCTGGATGCGTTCGATCGCAGAGTCATTCTGCGAGCCGGGCGAGTTGCGCGTGTACGTTTGCGAACGCGACGGTCGCGTCGAGGCGATCGCGCCGCTGGTGCAACGGCAGTCGCCACCGCGGCTCGAAGTGCTCGGGTTGAAGGAAACCGGCGAGCCGCCCGATGTGCCCTTCGGCACGCCACAGGGCATGGAGCACCTTGCCCACGCGCTCGCCAACATGGGAATTCCCTTCCTGCACGAGCGCTTGCCGGCGCACTCGCCGGCCTTTGGAGCGTTACGCGGTGCGTTCGCGGGACGCGGCTGGGTGCGCGTAGTCCCGACTGACCCGACACCCGCCATCGACCTCGACGCGACCTGGGTCGATGCGGACACGCACTTCAATTCCGGCCGGCGCTCGGACCTGCGGCGCATGCGACGACGCGCCGAGAAGGGCGGGCCCGTGAGTTTCGAGGTGATCGTCCCGGAATCAACCGAGCAGCTCGAGCGCTTGCTGGACGAGGCGTGGACGGTGGAAGCAGCCGGCTGGAAGGGCGAGCGCGGCTCGGCGCTCTCCGCCGACGCGCGCCTTGGAGGCTTCTACCGCGCCTACGCGCGCCGCGCCTGGCAGCACGGCATCCTGCGGCTCGCCTTCATGCGTATCGGGGCGCGGGCGGTAGCCATGCAGCTCGTGGTCGAATGCGACCGGCGCTGGTGGCTGCTGAAGATCGGCTATGACGAGCGCCATGCGAGTTGCGCGCCCGGAACCTTGCTGCTGGTGCACACCATCGAGCACGCGGCGCGCAGGGGGCTCGCCGCCTACGAGTTCCTCGGCAATCCCGATCGCTGGTCGATGCAATGGGCCCGGACACTGCGCCACAGCGTGGCGATCAAGGCATATCCGTTTAGCCTGGCAGCGCTGCCGGCGTTGCGCACCGACGCCATGCGCGCGCTGAAGATGCGGTTCAGTCGCGGGGCCAAGCCCATGGGGGTCTACCTTCCGGGGTTTCACGAGGGAGTCGAGATCCTTGAGGTGCTGCGCTTCGTGCCGATATAGCGCTGTCGCCTGATCCTCTCCGTTAGACGCCTACCGCGATTCCCGGTACCCTCCCCGGTGTCCTCAAACGGTGGGAGCCAGCTTGACGGTTGCACGTGAACAAAGCGGTTTTACGCTGCTCGAGATCGCAGTAGTCCTTCTGATTATTGGACTCGTCACGGTTTTTGGCGCAAAGCTCGTTGGGTCCATCACGGAAGGCACTCGCACGCGCCTGACGCGGCAGAACATCGACACCGTGAAGCTCGCAATGCAAGCGTTCATCGCACGCACCAATCGGTTGCCGTGCCCGGCGGTTGAAACTTTGGATCCGGCAAACGCAGGCTTCGGTGTCGAGGCAGCTACGCCGGGGACGTGTACCGGGACACAAGCGATCGGCACCGTGGCTTTTCGAGGGGTCGTCCCTTGGAAGACCCTGGGGATGACAACGGAAAACGCCGTCGATGCGTGGGGAAACCAGATCACCTACGTGGTCACCATTTCCGCGACCAACCTCAATTCGAGCACGGTAGCGGGGATGCGGGGGAGCATCTACATCCATTCGAATACACCGGTCGCTGCGGGACTTCCTGGAACCGGAAACCAGATAAACGCCTGTTCGACTACGGCTGACGACAATATCTGCAATGCGGCGGCGGTTGCGTTGCTCGTATCCCATGGAAAGGCGGGGGCGGGTGCGTTTACCCTGAACGGGGTTCGTGTCCCGCTCCCGACGTCTGCCCAGGAGCTGGAAAACACGAATGCCGATCGCTCCTATGTCCTTGCCGAGCCCAGCGACAATTTTGACGACATCCTTTCGCCGTATTCGCCCAACGACATGCTGGGTGCGCTGTTTGTGCAAGGAGTAGTACGACCGCCGCAGGCGCTTCTCCAGGAGCGGGCGCGGCAGGTGGTGTCACTGATAGCGGCCGACCAGGTACAAAATCGAACCGGGGCGGCGGGGACCTGGAGCTACCCGCTTCCCGCCCAAGTGGCTTCGGTTGCCTACGCGTTCGACGCAACGAAGTTCGATGCGGCTTGCGACGTGTCGCCCGTCACGGTGGGCGCGCTGACCGGGGATCCGCTGCAGATTCGTGATCCATGGGGAAATCAGTTCCGCTACGCCAGGGCCAGCAATGCGGTCACAGGCGCCGAAAGCTGTCCCACGCCCGCGGCGATCGTTTCCCTGGGCCCCGACGGGGCACTCGGAACGGGCGACGACTATGTCTACTATGCGTCGCTCGCCGAGTGGAAGGACATCTTTTCCAAATCAGGCTGGTAGTGACCGGATCGTTGCATCTGTAAGGCGCCACGCGGCCACTTAGTGATCCTTTTCATAAGGGTTCACGCTCCTCCGCCGATAACCTAGGGTCATCACTCGGGTTGCTCTGCCACCCTGATGGCTCCCGAGTGTCTTCTGGAGGCGCCCGAAAGGCGCCTCCCCTTTTCGAAGGCGCTTCGGAATTTACCGAGGAACCAGCGAAAAGAGGCAAGGAAAGATCATCGCGGTGACCCTGGCGCTCTTCTTCGCCACGGGGTCTGCGGACCGAATCTGATTCAATGGCGGGATGGTCGATCGACAGAGCCGCATTGCCGGCGTCCTGATGATAGTCGTCGCCGCGATCGCCTTTTCGGGCAAGGCGGTGATCATCAAGCTTGCCTACCGCCACGGCGTGGACGCGGTAACGCTCCTCGCGCTGCGCATGACCTTCAGCGCGCCGCTGTTCCTGGTTCTCGCGTGGTGGGCGTTACGCGATCCGACGGTAAAGCCCCTGTCGCGCGAGGACCTGCGGTCGGTGGCGATCCTGGGCTTCATCGGCTATTACCTCGCGAGCTACTTCGATTTCCTCGGGCTGCAGCACGTGACCGCCGCCCTCGAGCGCCTGCTCCTCTTCGTCCACCCGACTTTCGTGCTGTTGCTGTCAGCGCTGCTCTTCAAGCGCCGCATCACGCGGCGCGACGTGGCCGCCGTGGTCCTTTCCTACCTTGGGATCGCACTTGTCTTCGGCGAGGAACTGGCGACCCAGCCGGGAAACGTGCTCCTCGGATCGTTCTGGGTGTTGCTTTCCGCGCTGTTTTATTCCGCGTACCTCATCGGCAGCGGACGAATCGTGGGGCGCGTGGGAAGCATCCGGTTCGCGTGTTATGCGGGACTGGTGTCATGTGCGGCGGTGATCGTGCATTACCTCGTCACGCGGGATATCGCCCTGATCTTCGCTCAGCCTGCGGAGGTCTACGGGCTTACGTTCCTGATGGCGTTGTTCGCCACGGTGCTGCCCATCGTCCTCACCTCCGAGGGGATCCGGCGCATCGGCGCGAGCCACGCGTCGATCATCGGCTCGATCGGGCCGATCGCCACCATCTTCATGGGGTTTGTCTTCCTCGGCGAGGACATTACCGTGCTGCAGCTCGCGGGCGCGGGGCTGGTGATGGCCGGGATCCTCGCCATTTCCCTGCAGAAGAAGCCGGGGAACTAGCCCCATGCAAGACGGCGAAATTGGCCACCATCGTATAATTCCCGCCTGATTCGATTGTAAACGTCACCCAGGAGCCTCAATGAAGAAGCCCATGCGCGTCGCCGTCACCGGCGCCGCCGGCCAGATCGGCTACAGCTTGCTGTTCAGGATCGCGAGCGGCGAGATGCTCGGCAAGGACCAGCCGGTCATCCTGCAACTCCTCGAAATCCCCGACGAGAAGGCGCAGAAAGCCCTCAAGGGCGTGATGATGGAGCTCGACGACTGCGCCTTCCCTCTGCTGCTGTCGATGGTGGCCGCGTCCGACCCGAAGGTCGCCTTCAAGGATGTCGACGTGGCGCTCCTCGTGGGCGCACGTCCGCGCGGGCCGGGAATGGAGCGCAAGGACCTGCTCGAGGCCAACGGCGCGATCTTCGTGCCCCAGGGCAAGGCCCTCGATGAAGTCGCGTCACGCGACGTGCGCGTGCTGGTGGTCGGCAATCCTGCCAATACCAATGCGCTGATCGCAATGAAGAACGCGCCGAGCCTGAAGCCCGGCCAGTTCACCGCGATGATGCGGCTCGACCACAACCGCGCGCTCACCCAGGTGGCGCAGAAGACCGGCAAGCCGGTCACGGCGGTCAAGAAGATGGGCATCTGGGGCAACCACTCCGCGACCCAGTTCCCCGACATCTTCCATGCCGAAGTCGACGGCCAGGATGCCGCGAAGCTGATCAACGACCAGTCGTGGATCGAATCCACGTTCATCCCCACCGTGCCGAAGCGCGGCGCCGCGATCATCGAAGCGCGCGGGCTCTCCTCGGCGGCCTCGGCGGCCAATGCCGCGATCGACCATATCCACGACTGGGTCCTTGGCGCGCCGGGCTGGGTGTCGATGGGCGTGCCCTCCGATGGGAGCTACGGGATCGCCGAGGGCGTGATCTTCGGCTACCCGGTGACCTGCTCGGGAGGCAAGTACGAGATCGTGAAAGGCCTCGAGCACGGCGAGTTCGCCAAGGCGAAGATCGCCGCCACCCATAAGGAGCTGACGGAAGAGCGCGCCGCCATCCAACACCTGCTCAAATAGTCAGAATTTCTTCCAGAGCCGCGCGAAGTACGAGGTCCCGTTCAGGCCGAACTGCACGCTGTCGTAGATGAATCCGTTGTCGGTCTCGTTGGGATCCTGTCGGGTGGGCTTCACGTTGAAGATGTTGGCCGCACCCACCGTGACCTTGGTGTTGCGGTCGAAGCTCCAGGTGAAGCTCAAATCGGCCGAGGTCTTCGGCTCGTAGCGCGCGTTCGGCACGCCCCCCGCGGTGCCCGAGAAGGTCCCGAGGGTCTGGGAGCCGAAATGGATGATCCTCAGGCTCGTCTCCAGGGCGCGCACCGCGTAGTCGAATCCCAGCACCGCTTTGCTGCGCGGCCCGCCCTGCTCGATGAACAGGCGCTCGCGCTCGGACAGCAGCACGTCCTCGAATCCGGCGAGCGAGTCCGGCGTCTTGATGCGCGTCACATCGGTCTTGCTGTAGTTGAAGGCGAGGAAGGTCGCCAGCTTGCCGGAGCCGAAGTCGGCCCTGTGCGACACCGTGAGGTCGAGGCCCTGGGTTCGCGTGTTCACCGAGTTCACGAAGAACTGCGCCTGGCCCACGCCGAGTGCGGTGAGGATCGAGCCGAGCGCCGGATAGTTTTCGGCATCGAAGCGCCCCGACAGCACGATGCGGTCGTCGATCTCGATGCGGTAAAGGTCGGCGGTCACGGCGAGCGCCGACGACGGGCTCCAGGCGAGGCCCAGCGTCAGGCTCTTCGATTTCTCCTCCTTGAGCTTCGGGATGCCGGCGGCATTGGCGATCGTCCCGCCATTGGGCGCCAGCACCACGTCGAGGGGAACGCCGCTGATGAAATCGGTGAACGTCGACGAGAAGTTGACCTGCTGCAGCGAGGGGGCGCGGAAGCCGGTGCTGGCCGAGCCGCGCAGCAGCAGCTCGTTGGCTACCCGGTAGCTCGCCGCGAGCTTGCCGTTGGTGGTGGAGCCGAAGTCGCTGAAGCGCTCGAAGCGCAATGCCGCCTGCGCCTTCAGGCGCGTGCCCAGGTCGGCCTCGACGTCGACATAGGCCGCCGCACTGTTGCGGCTCTGGTTGGACTCGTCGCCGGGCTGGAAGCCGGGAAAGCCCTGGCTGCCCGCGTTGCCGCCGGAACCCACACCGTCGGCATCGATATAGGAGCCGGGCTCGCCCGCCACGATCTTGTAGGTCTCGCGCCGGTACTCCGCGCCGAACGCCAGGTTCATACCCCCCAGGACGCCGGGAAAGAAGCGGCTGAAGTCGAGGTTGGTGGTGAGCTGCCCGAACGAGAAGCCACCCGCGTCGAACTGGCTGGGGCTGATCGCGGGACGCCCGGCGAGCAGTTCCCGGTTGGCGATCGAGGCGTTCAGCGTGTTGTTGATGTTGTACAGCAGGCGGTTGTAGCCGTAGGTTTGCGACAGGTCCACGGTCCACTCGCCGAAGGCGCCGCGGTGACCGAGGATCGCGTAGCGATCGTCGACGTCGCCGTCGATGAACGGAACGAACCCGCCGGGATACATCACCGCCGAATTGCGCGACGGGATGTCGTCGGAGCCGATGCCGCCGCGCGCGAAAGCGCCCGAGGACGCATCGCGCCGCTGGCCGCCGAGCGTGAAGTAGAGCGCGCCCACGCGGTTCGGCAGCTCGCCATTCACGTAGAGCGTGCCGTTCTGGGTCTTGGTGTCGCCGATGATGCGCGGGTTGCCCTCTTCGGCGCGGTTGGAGCGGCCGCGGTCGAGGAACTCGCCGGTGATGCCAATCACGCCTTTCTCGCCGATCTGGAGGCCGCAATAAGCCGAGGCGAGATAGTTCTTGCCGTCACCCGCCGAGTACTGCCCGTAGCCCAGGACACCTTCGCAGCCACGGCGCTTCTTCAGGTCGATATTGATGACGCCGGCGATTGCGTCTGATCCGTACTGCGCCGCGGCGCCGTCGCGCAGCACCTGCACGTTTTCGATGGCGAGCAGGGGAATGGCATTCATATCGGTGCCGGTGTTGCCCCGGTTGCGGGCGCCGAAAATGTTCACGAGGGACGTGGTATGGCGCCGCTTGCCGTTCACCAGGACGAGGGTTTGGTCGGAGCCGAGGCCGCGCAGCGCGGCCGAGTCGATGAGATCTGCGCCATCGGCACCGGTCTGCCGTGTGGAGTTGAAGGACGGCGAGATGTATTGGAGCGTCTGCCCGAGGTCGAACGCCGAGCCCTGCTCGGCCTCCCTCGAGATGGAGATGAAGTCGATCGGCACCGGCGTATCGGTAGACGACGCATTGGCGCGGCGCGAGCCGATAACGGTGATGGATTCGACGACCTGCGCGCCCCCGACCGGTGGCGTTTGGGCCTGGATGCCAGGTGCCAGGGCCGATGCGGCGAGCGCTGCCCCGATCCACGCGGATTTGCTGAAGCTTC
>JANNKG010000506.1:0-2646 GCA_031396185.1 Burkholderiales bacterium
TATGCGCGCCAGCACCAGCATCCGTTACAGTGCGCAATGGAGGAAACATGATTGCCCAGGAACTTGAAGTCAGCTTGCACATGGCCTTCGTGGAGGCCCGCCAGAAGCGCCACGAGTTCATCACCGTCGAGCACCTGCTGCTGGCGCTTTGCGACAATCCCTCGGCATCCGAGGTTCTGAAGGCTTGCGCCGCGAAGATCGACGAGCTGAAGAAGGCATTGTCGGATTTCGTCATGCAGCACACGCCGACGGTCGCCGGAACGGGCGAAGTCGACACCCAGCCCACGCTCGGGTTCCAGCGCGTCATCCAGCGGGCGATCCTCCATGTGCAGTCGTCGGGCAAGAAAGAGGTGACCGGCGCCAACGTCCTGGTCGCGATCTACGGCGAAAAGGATTCCCACGCCGTGTACTTCCTCCACCAGCAGGGAGTTTCGCGCCTCGACGTCGTCAACTTCATCTCCCACGGGATCACCAAGGCCCCCCAGGCGCCGGGATCGCGCGAGGAAGGCGAGAGCGAGGCCGAAGCGCCCGAGGCGCAGTCGGGCGGCGCGCTCGAGAGCTTCACCCAGAACCTGAACCAGCTCGCCATCGACGGCAAGATCGACCCGCTCATCGGCCGGGAATCCGAGCTGGAGCGAGTGGTGCAGATCCTCTGCCGGCGCCGCAAGAACAACCCGCTGCTGGTGGGCGAAGCCGGGGTCGGCAAGACCGCCATCGCCGAGGGACTGGCCAAGCGCGTGGTGGACGGGCAGGTGCCCGACATCCTCGCCAAGGCCCAGGTGTTCGCGCTGGACATGGGAGCGCTCCTCGCAGGAACCAAGTACCGCGGCGATTTCGAGCAGCGCCTGAAAGCGGTCCTGAAGCAGCTGGTCGACAACCCGAACGCGATCCTCTTCATCGACGAGATCCACACGCTCATCGGGGCGGGAAGCGCCTCCGGCGGCACGCTCGACGCCTCCAACCTGCTGAAGCCCGCGCTCTCGTCGGGCGCGCTCAAGTGCATCGGCGCGACCACCTACCAGGAATATCGCGGCATCTTCGAGAAGGACCACGCCCTGTCGCGGCGGTTCCAGAAGGTGGATGTGAACGAGCCGACGATCCAGGAGACGGTCGAGATCCTGCGCGGCCTCAAGTCGCGTTTCGAGTCCCACCATGGCGTGAAGTACACCGCCAACGCGCTCACCACCGCCGCCGAGCTTTCGGCGCGCTACATCAACGACCGGCACCTGCCCGACAAGGCGATCGACGTGATCGACGAGGCCGGGGCGCTGCAGCGAATTCTGCCCAAGTCCAAGCAGAAGAAGGTGATCGGCAAGCCCGAGATCGAGGAAATCGTCTCCAAGATCGCGCGCGTTCCCGCCCGCAGCGTCTCCAACGACGACCGTTCGGCATTAAAGAACCTCGATCGCGACCTGAAGGCCACGGTATTCGGCCAGGACAAGGCGATCGACGCTCTCTCCGCGGCCATCAAGATGGCGCGCAGCGGCTTGGGCAACCCGCAGAAACCGGTGGGTAGCTTCCTCTTCTCCGGCCCCACCGGGGTTGGCAAGACGGAAGTCGCGCGGCAGCTAGCCTTCATCATGGGGGTCGAGCTGATCCGATTCGACATGTCCGAATACATGGAGCGCCACGCGGTGTCGCGCCTCATCGGCGCGCCCCCCGGCTACGTCGGCTTCGACCAGGGCGGACTCCTCACCGAGGCGATCACCAAGCACCCGTACTCGGTGCTGCTGCTCGACGAGATCGAGAAGGCCCACCCGGACATCTTCAATATCCTCCTGCAGGTGATGGACCACGGCACGCTTACCGACAACAACGGCCGCAAGGCGGATTTCCGCAATGTCGTGATCGTCATGACCACCAACGCCGGCGCCGAGGGGCTTTCGAAGAACTCCATGGGATTCTCGATGACCAAGACGGCCGGTGACGAGATGGGCGAGATCAAGCGCATGTTCACGCCCGAGTTCCGCAACCGCCTCGATGCCGTGGTTTCGTTCGCCGCGCTGGACGAGGAAGTCATCATGCGCGTCGTGGACAAGTTCCTGATGCAGCTGGAGTCGCAGCTGAACGAGAAGAAGGTCGAGGCGCTGTTCACCGAGAGCTTGAAGAAATACCTCGCCAAGAACGGGTTCGATCCTCAGATGGGCGCGCGTCCGATGGCGCGCCTCATCCAGGATACGATCCGGCGGGCGCTTGCCGACGAGCTGCTATTCGGCAAGCTCGCCAACGGCGGCCGCGTGACCATCGACCTGGACGACAAGGGCCAGGTGGTCCTCGATATCGCGCAGTCGGCCCAGCCCGCGGAGCCGTCGATCGAGTCGGCGTAGGAATGATTGGGTCCCCGCCGGCGCGGGGGCGGCCGCCGCAAAAAGCCCGCAGGACGCGGGCGGTTTGGATTTGGCGGCCGGTTTTTGGGTAAATGGGTATTTGGGTATACTCAGCAGCTGCTCCCCCACCACCACCGAAGACCCGATCACCCGGTCGTGCCAGCCGAACTAACCGCTGATGGCGACCGACTGCTACAGGAACCGCGGTTCGGTTATAAATTATTTACTATAAAAAGTGCTATGAAATATTTGGGTCTTTTATTTTTATTATTCATCCCGGTTATTTCTTTAATGGCCCAGCCAACTACTGCATCCGCCG
>JANNKG010000058.1:0-1967 GCA_031396185.1 Burkholderiales bacterium
CGGCGATCGGCGCGCGGATCGCGGGATGGGGATCGTAGCCCTCGAGCGCGAAGTCCTCGAACCGGAAGGCGAACAGGTCCGTCACGTCCGGATTGACGCGCATGACGGGCTGCGGCCGGGGCGCGCGCGCGAGTTGCTCGCGCGCCTGCTCGAGATGGTTCGAATAGAGGTGCGCGTCCCCTAGCGTATGTACCAGCTCGCCGGGTTTCAGGCCCGTCACTTGCGCGACCATCATCGTGAGCAGCGCGTAGGAGGCGATGTTGAAGGGCACGCCAAGGAAGACGTCGGCGCTGCGCTGGTAGAGCTGGCACGACAACCGGCCGTCGGCAACGTAGAACTGGAAGAACGCGTGGCACGGGGCCAGAGCCATCCGCGGGATGTCGGCCACGTTCCATGCGGAAACGATGAGCCTGCGCGAGGCCGGATTGCGCCGGATCTGGTCCACCACCTCGGCGATCTGGTCGATGTGGCGCCCGTCAAGGGCAGGCCACGACCGCCACTGATAGCCGTACACCGGGCCCAGCTCGCCGCGGGCATCGGCCCATTCGTCCCAGATGGTCACGCCGTTGTCCCGCAGGTACGCGACGTTGGTGCTTCCCTGGAGGAACCACAGCAACTCGTGGACCACGCTCTTCAGGTGCACCTTCTTGGTGGTGAGGAGAGGAAAGCCCCGATCGAGGGCAAAGCGCATCTGGTAGCCAAAGACCGAAAGCGTGCCGGTGCCGGTACGGTCTTCTTTCGTCGCCCCGTGCTCGAGCACGTGGCGCATCAGGTCGAGATAGGGTTTCATGCGGGATTACGCATGATTTTATCAGTGCGCCGCCTCAGAGGCGTCGTCCCAGGATGAGGACGTCGCGTTCGATCCCGTCGATCTCGCATACCCGGGGCAGCAGGCCCCAGCGGCCAAACTCCCGCGCCTCGAACAACGCAATGCTTGGTGCGTTATGCGCGAACACGAATCCGAGCACGTTCGCCACGCCGAGCGCAGGGGCCGAGGCCAGCGCGTGATCGAGGAGCGCGCGCGCAATCCCGCGACGCTGGTGCGAGGGGGCCACGTACACGGCCGATTCGACGGTGCGATGGTAGGCAGGGCGGCCGTAGAATGATCGCAGCCCGAGCCATCCTGCAGCGACGCCCGCGTCCTCGTAGATCCACAGCGGACGCGCTTTCGGGTCGAATGCCTGGAACCATTCCTCGCGTTGCGCAACGGTCACGGAGTCGATGTCCGCGGTCGCCAGGCGGCCGGGGATCGAGGCGTTGTAAATTTCGACGACCGCAGGGAGGTCGGCGAATGTGGCATGTCGGATCGGCATTCTCAGGAGTGTAGCTGCCCCAAGAAAAAGGGGCCCCGAAGGGCCCCTGGCAACTGCTAACCGGCTTCAGCGGAACTTGTAGCGCAGCCCGGCGTAGAAAGTACGGCCGTGCGGGTCGCCGATCCGCGGCTCGTATCCGACCTGGAAGGTCTGGTCCTGCAGGGAAGCTGGCGGATCGCGATCAAAGACGTTCTTAACTCCGAGCGTCACGCCAAGTCCGCGCCAGCCCTCCCACATCGCCTGCACGTCGTAGGTGTCATAGCTCGCGACGCGCCGACCGCCGCCCTGATCCTTGTAACCCAGGACGAAGTTCTGCGCGAGCGTCACGCCGAAGGGGCCCGTGCGGAAATTGGCCTGGATGTTATGCCGCCAGCGCGGGATCGGGCCGTTCTCGGTCGTGTGGCGGCCGACGTTGTCCGTATACGGTCCGTCGAACTTAAATTGAAATCGGTACCGGTAGATGTACGTGCCGTCCATGCGAACCGAAACCGGCCCGAAGCGCGACGCAGCAGAAAGGTCTACGCCCGTGACCGTGAACTTGCCGAGGTTTTGCTGGACCATCACCACGTAGTTGATTCCGCAGGGCGTTGCAGCCGGTGTGGGCAATCCGGGGAGATCGTTCGCACAGCTGCCATTGGCAAGGCGCACCTGGCG
>JANNKG010000096.1:0-2797 GCA_031396185.1 Burkholderiales bacterium
TCGGGGCCCAGCGCCGGCTTGGCCTGTGCCGGCAGGCGCGCCTGCACCTGGTTCAGGTACTCGAGGACGCGCGAGCGTGCCCAGTAGGGATCGGTGCCGTCGTCGAAGAGGATGTAGACGAACGAGTCACCGAAAAACGAATAGCCGCGCACCGTCTTCGCACCCGGCACCGACAGCATCGTGGTGGTGAGCGGGAAGGTCACCTGGTTCTCGACGATCTGCGGAGCCTGGCCTGGATACGTCGTACGGATGATGACCTGGGTGTCGGAGAGGTCGGGGATCGCGTCGAGCGGCGTGCGTGTGACCGACAGGACGCCCCACGCGGTCACGAACACCGTCGCCAGCAGCACCAGGAAGCGGTTGGTGATCGACCAGCGGATGAGTGCCGCGATCATTTAGCGTGGCCCGCGTGCGCGCTGCCGGCCGGGCGCATCGCGGTGATCGCGTACTCTCCCTGCGGCGTCTGCATGAAGTCGAAGCTCACGGCTGCGCCCGGCTTGAGGTCTTTCGGTGCACCCTCCTTCGGCAGCTTGAACTCCATCGTCATCGCGCTCCACTTGAGCGAAGCCACCGGGCCATGGGAGAGCGTGACGCTGCCCTTGTCGATCGCCTCCACCTTGCCCTCGGCGGTGTGCGTCTCCATGCCCGCGGCCGGCCCCTGCGCAAGGCGCGTGGTGGTGGCCCTGAGGCTCGCTTCCGAATCGATCAGGAACTGGCCCGAGACCACGACTTTCCGCCCCGCCTCCACGCCCTTCCTGATCTCGGTCATGCCGTGTGACTCTGAGCCGATCTCCACATCGACCGGAGCGAGTTGCTGCTTGCCGTCGGCACCCGCGTCCGCGAGCACCACGACGGTCCGCCTGCCGGTCTGGATCACGGCCTCGGTCGGCACCAGCACCGCCGTGCGGCGCGCGGCCTGGGAGAAGCTGACCGTGGCGAACATTCCGGGGACCAGCACCCCGCCCGGATTGGCGAGCTCGACGCGCGCCTTGATGGTTCGCGTCGCGGCATTCACCTCGGGAAGGATCGCGCTGACCTTGCCCTTGAAAGTGCGCCCGGGGAGCGCCGCGGCGTTCGCCTCGACCGCGGTGCCGGGCCGCACCATCGCGGCCACGTTTTCCGCCACCTCCGCGTTCACCCAGACGGTGGCGAGCCCGTTGATGCGAAACAAAGGCGCCCCGGCCATGACCGTCATGCCCTCACGCACGGAGAGCTCGGCCACCACGCCGTCGATCGGCGCGGTGAGCGTCATCCGCGGATGCGCGCGGCCGGTGGACTCCACCAGGCGCACCTGCGCCTCGTTCATGCCCGCTAGGCGCATGCGCTGTACCGCGCCCTCGCGCAACGCGTCGAGGCCCGGGCCGCCCATGCGGCGTACGCCGAGGTACTCCTCCTGGGCCGCGACCCAGTCGGGGACGTACAGATCCACCAACGGCTGGCCCCGGCGGACCGCATCGAGCGGCGCCCGCACGTGGAGCTTTTCCACGAAGCCCGCGGCGCGCGCCTGCACCACCGCGACGTCGCGCTCGTTGTAGGCCACGCTTCCCGTCGCCTCGACTACTGGCGCGATTTCCCCGCGAACCGCCTCGGCGGTGCGAATGCCCAGGTTTTGCTGCACCCGCGAGCTGACGGACACACCGCCCGCATCCCCGCCTTCGTCGGCATAGACGGGCACGAGCTGCATGTCCATGAAAGGCGACTTGCCGGGCTTGTCGAACTTCTGGCCCGGGGCCATCGGGTCTTGCCAGTAGAGCACCTTGCGGTCCGCCGCTGCGCCGGGTGCGGGTGCGGATGCGGATGCGGTCGCCGCGGCGGGCGCGGTCATGGTCATGCCCCGTTTCATGCCGAAGCTGTAGAGGCCGTAGCCACCCGCAACGGCGAGGCCGGCGGCGACGAGCGCCACGATCAGAATGCGCTGCTTCATTTCACGTTCTCCGGAATGAGGAAGTTCAACTGCGCCCAGAGGCGCGCGGTCTCGCTTTCGAGCTGCACCGCCTGCAGCCGCGCCTCCAGCTCGCCTCGGCGCGCCAGCAGCACGTCGCTCAGGTTCGATTTGCCGCCGCGATAGGCGCTAACCGTGGCATCGGAGCGCCCCGCCGCGAGCGGGATGATCTCGCGCTCGTAGCGCAAGAGACGCGTGCGGTTGCTTTCCCACTCCTGCACCATCGAGCGCACCTCGGCGACGTGTTGGCGCAAAGCCTCGTCACGAAGCGCCTCGGCCTGGCCCGCGAGAGCGAGCTTTGCGGCGAGCTCGCGATCCTGCCGCCGGGGCTGGTCCCAGGGAAAGGGAATGGACACGCCCACGGAGAACATGTCCCCGAAGCGCGAAGCGCGATCGCTGTAGGCGAACTCGACGCTCCAATCGGGCTTCTTGTTGGCACGCGCGAGCCGCGCCTCGGAGACGGCGATCTCCTGCGCGCGCCCAAGGACCTCGATCTGCGGATGCTGCGCGAGCGTCTCGTCGTGCGTCTCGAGGCCGATCACGCCGATGTCGGGTCTTTGCGCCAGCGCGCGGCCGCCACCCTCGCCGATCCAACGCGCGAGCATGGTGCGCGCATTTCGAAGGCGTTTCTCGAGATCGGCGGCGCGATCGTCGAGCATGGCGAGGTTGGCGTGCACCATGAGCACGTCGGACTGTTTGCCGCGCCCGGCGCGATACTCGGCCTCGGATGCCTGCACCTCCTGCAAGCCGCGCAGGCGCTGCTCGGCGAGCACGCCGGCCATCGCCTCGGCATACCATGCGTCGAGCCATGCGATCGCCGCATCGCGCTGGATCAGGGCAAGCGTCACCTGCTGC
>JANNKG010000108.1:0-2542 GCA_031396185.1 Burkholderiales bacterium
GCCGTGCTCCACGCGTGCGCCGCTCTGGTCGCGAATCTCGGCAATGATCCCGGGAAATGCCTGGGTGGCCGAGCCCGGCCTGGTGCTCGTGATGCCGGGCAGCGGCGTGATCATGATCATGCCGGTCTCGGTCTGCCACCAGGTGTCCACGACCGGGCAGCGCTCGCGTCCGATGTTCAGGTGGTACCAGATCCACGCCTCGGGATTGATCGGCTCCCCGACCGAACCGAGCAGCCGCAGGGTGGAGAGATCGTGCTTCGCCGGCCATTCGGTCCCCCACCGCATGAAGGCGCGAATCGCCGTCGGCGCGGTGTAGAAGATCGTCACGCCGTGACGCTCGATCAACTCCCAGAAGCGATCCTTGCGCGGCCAGTCCGGCGCGCCTTCGTACATGACGACCGTCGCACCGTTGGCCAGCGGACCGTAGACGACGTAGCTGTGCCCGGTGACCCAGCCGAGGTCGGCGGTGCACCAGTAGACGTCGTCTTCCTTGAGGTCGAACACCCACTTCGTCGTCGCGTACGTGCCGGTGAGGTATCCGCCGGTGGTGTGGACGATGCCTTTGGGCTTACCCGTCGTGCCGGACGTATAGAGGATGTACAGCATGTCCTCGGCGTCCATCGCCTCGGGCTCGCAGTGCGTCGGCGCGTCCTGCATCAGGCGGTGGTACCAGTGGTCGCGCGGTTCCTTCATGTGCACGGGGATGGGCGCGCCGGCCTGGCGCTGGACGACCACGACGTGGCGGATGGATGGCGTCCCGGTCAGGGCCTCGTCGGCCATCTCCTTGAGCGGGACGATCTGGCCGCGGCGATATCCGCCGTCGGCGGTCACCAGGAGCACGCATTGCGAATCGTTGATCCGGTCGCGCAACGATTCCGCGCTGAAGCCGCCGAAGACCACGCTGTGAACGGCCCCGATGCGCGCGCACGCGAGCATCGCGATGGCCAGCTCGGGGATGAGCGGCATGTACAGCGCGATGCGATCGCCCCGCGTCGCACCGAGCGATTTGAGCACGTTCGCGAACGCGCTCACCTGCCGATAGAGATCCCAGTAGGTGAGGGTACGGCGATCGCCCGGTTCGCCCTCCCAGATGAACGCCGCCTTGTTGCGGCGCGGGCCGCGCACGTGGCGATCGACGCAGTTGACACACACGTTGATCTTGCCGCCGACGAACCACCTGGCGTTCGGCGGCTTCCACTCGAGCACGCGCGACCACGGTTCGATCCACTCGAGCTCGCCCGCGAACTCCGCCCAGAATTTTTCCGGGTCCGCCGCCGCGCGCGCGTAGACGCCCGTATCGGTGATGTTGGCGTCGCGGCGCCACGCCTCGCTCGGCGGAAAGCTGCGGTCTTCTTTGAGGAGTGCGTCGATTTCGGACATATTCGAAGTCTGCAGTTCGCGGGTTGCGGAGAGCTGACCTACCTGATTGTGCGCGCCTGTAGTGTCAGCATACGGGCGCGCACGTCCACAGCATAGGGTTCCTGCTCCGGACCAGCGTACTGCAGGAACTGCCGGTAATGTTCGAGGGCGCGGACGTTCTCGCCCGATTCCTCGTACTGCCGCGCGAGGTTGTAGTGCGCGATCGCGTGGCGCGAGTTGAGCTCGAGCGCGCGGCGCAGACTTCCCTGGGACTCGCCGAGCTGGCCCGAGGCCTTCTGCGCGAGCGCGAGGTTCACGAACGCGTCGCCGTTGCGCGGGTCGATCCGCAACGCCTCGCGCGCCTGCGCGGCGGCAGCGTCGAACCGCCCGAGCTTGTAGAGCGTCGCCGAGAGGTTGATGTGCGCGGGCGCATATCCCGGGTCGATCGCGAGCACGCGCTGGAACTCCCGGGCCGCCTCCTCCAGCAAGTTTCTGGCAAGGTAGAGGCTTCCCAGGTTGTTGTGCGCCTCGACGTTCATCTCGTCACGCTGCAGCGCGGCCCTGTAGTGCAGCAGGGCCTGCTCGAAGTCGCCGGCGCGCTGGTGGTAGAGGGCGAGCTGGAAGTCGTCGCGGCGAGGCTCGGGGCGCGAGCCGGGGGCGCGAGGCTCGAGGATCGGGGGCCGAGGTTCGGCTCGGGGCTTCGGGAACGACTGGGCCGGCGGTTGCGAGGCCGCGTGATCTGACCCGGTCGAAGCGACTGGCGGTGTCGGTCTCGGGCCTTGCGACGACACGGGTGCGGTCACCGTCGGGGCTTGCGCCTTCGTCGCGGAAACACTGACAGCTGGAAGACTCGCTGGCGCCGTGGGCCGCGGAGAATTCGCCGGCGCGACCGCCTTCGGTGGCTTGGGCGACAGGGAAACCGCCGCCACGCCCGGCGCCGCAGCGGAGCCGGCCCTGGACCCGCGACCCTCGACCCGTGATCTGAGTGGCCACAGCGCCCAGCCCGTCGCGATGACGATGGCGATGACGGTGAGCACGAGCATCAGCGACCGCCCGCCGCCCGGTTTCTCCGACCGAGAGCCGAGCGCCGTGAGCACCGCATGCGTGGACCGCGGCGGCGCCGGCGCATTCACGGGCGCGCGCCCGTGACGCAACGCGTCGTGAATGCGGCTCACTGGCGATC
>JANNKG010000135.1:0-2935 GCA_031396185.1 Burkholderiales bacterium
CGGCGTGATCTTCCAGGACTTCGTGCGCTTCCACCTCACGGCCGCGGAGAACATTGCCGTCGGCCGGATCGAGGCGCGCGGCGACCGCGAGCGTATCCGGGCGGCGGCCGAGGCCAGTGGCGCGAACGCCGTGATCGACACACTCCCCGGCGGCTACGACCAGGTGATCGGCAAGCGCTTCAAGTCGGGAATCGATTTGTCGGGCGGGGAGTGGCAGAAGATCGCCATTGCCCGCGCTTACATGCGCGATGCCCAGCTATTGATCCTCGACGAGCCGACCGCCGCGCTCGATGCAAGGAGCGAGTTCGAGGTGTTCCAGCGCTTCAAGGAGCTCTCCCACGCCAAGACCGCGGTGCTGATCTCGCACCGCTTTTCCAGCGTTCGCATGGCGGACCGCATCCTGGTGATGGGAGATGGGATGATCGAGGCGGTCGGCACCCACGAGGAGCTCCTCGCCCGGGGCGGGCGCTACGCCGAGCTCTTCGAGCTGCAGGCGGCCGGGTATCGTTGAAGTCGCCGCCCTGCGCGGGTCATTCCCGCGCAGGCGGGAACGCAATTTGTAACAGGACGTAAATGGGCGTCCACCGCCCCGCCCATGGTGCGTTAGTCGAGCAGGATTTCCTCGACGGAATTAAGGAGTGGACATGGCACGGATCGTGAAGTGGGTGTGGTTCGCAGTGGCCGCGTTTCTTGCCACCGCGGCGCTGGCGCAGTACCCGGAAACCCGGGGGCGCGTGACCTTCGCCCAGCCCGAGCTCGACCAGATGCTTGCGCCGATCGCGCTGTACCCCGACTCGCTCCTCTCCCAGATCTTCATGGCGGCGACCTACCCCCGGGAACTCGCCGAGGCGGCAAGTTGGTCGCGTGCCAACTACGGCCTGCGCGGCGAACAGGCGGTTCGCGCCGTCGAGCGGGAGGATTGGGACCCGAGCGTAGTCTCCCTGGTTGCCTTCCCCCAGGTGCTGGCGATGATGGACGAGCGCCGCGACTGGACCCAGCGCCTTGGCGATGCCTTCCTCGACCAGCCCGACCAGGTGATGGAGACCGTCCAGGGCCTTCGCCGCCGGGCGGATGCCAGCGGAAGCCTTCGCTCGAGCCAGGAGATCGTGGTCCAGCGCCAGGGCTACGACTACGTGATCGATTCCCCGAGCCCCGAAGTGGTTTATGTGCCGTATTACGACCCGCGCGTGGCCTATGGCACGTGGTGGTGGCCTGACTACCAGCCGGTGTACTGGAACCCGTGGCCGGGATACGGCTACCGCGCTGGGTACGGCGGCTTCGGCTGGGGCTACGGAATCTCGATCGGCAGTGGCTTCTTCTACGGCGCGTTCGACTGGCCGCGGCGCTACCTGCGCTACGCAAGCCATCGTCCCTGGTACCACCATGGCCACGGTTACCAAAGTGGCCATCGCTGGACGCACGGGCGCGATTATCGTCACGGCCGCGGCGATGGCCGCAGCACCCAATGGCGTGCCGGCGACCGGGATCGCGACGCACGCTGGCGGGATCGCGACGGGCGTCCCGATCGCCGCGATGGGCGCGCGCCCGAGCGCCGCGACGCGCGCACTTCGGAGCGCCGGGCTGCCATCCAGGCGCCCGCCACGACGACGCAGGGATTTTTCCCGCCGCGTGCCGAGAGCCCCGCGCCGCAACTGGCGGCTCCGCAAAATCCGGCGCTGAGGACCGTTGCGCCGCGCTATCGCAGCGACGGCCCGCGTCCCGAGGGTCGTATCGCCCCGCAGCCGCTGCAGCCCCAGGTTCAACCCCAGGCGCAAGCGCCCGTGCCGCAAACTCGTTCGGCGCCTTCGCGCCCCTGGCCGGCAGCGCCGGTGCAGGTCGAGCAGCGACGCGCGCCATTGACACCATCACCCGTCGAACGTGCCGCCAGTGTCCGCCCGCAAGTGGAACGGCAGGCTGCGCAACCGGCGCCGGTGGAGCGATCGGCCCCGATCGAGCGTGCTTCGCAGTCGCAATCGCCGGTCGAACGATCGGGCGGGTCTCGCAGCGGCGGGCGCGAGCGCTAAAGTAGCCCGGTCCCGAGGATAACTTCAGTGAGATCCCGGGAAGCCGTCCATTGCCGCGCAGCCGGTGACTGCCCTCGCGAACCAGCTTGTCAATTTCCGTGAAGGCTTGCGCAACGCCCGGGAATGCAGGACGTGGTCAAGGGCAGAGGGGCGAGGAATTCACTTCGCTCGCGCGGCACTTCGCGACGCGAGAGCATGCAACGTCCCGCGTGCTTAGAGGTCTCAATCCTCCATGACCCCCACCGTTGACCTGGACTCCGTCGCCATCGCCGTGCGCGTGGGCGCGGCGCTGCTTGCGGGCGCGATCCTCGGAATTGATCGCGAGCTGAAACGCAAGCCCGCGGGCCTGCGCACCCATGCGCTGGTTTCGGTGGGATCGGCGGTCGTGGTGCTGATCGCCATAGGTTCCACCCAGGGCAACGCGGACGCGGTAAGCCGCGCGATCCAGGGAATCATCACCGGCATCGGTTTTCTCGGTGCGGGCGTGATCATGCAGTACGAGGCCGAGCGCCGTGTCGAAGGGCTGACGACCGCCGCCTCGGTGTGGGTCGCGGCAGGCTTGGGCATGGCTTGCGGCGCGGGCCTGGTCGAGCTCGTGGCAATCGCCATCATCGCGACGGTGCTGATCCTCTGGGGCGGGGAGAAAATCGAGACCTGGATGGCGCAGCGCGGGATCAGTACACCACCACCGAGCGGATCGACTCCCCGCGCTCCATCAAACCGAAACCGTCGTTGATTTGCTCGAGCGGCAGTGTGTGGGTGATCAGCTCGTCGATCTTCAACTTGCCCTCCATGTACCAGTCGACGATGCGCGGCACGTCGGTGCGCCCGCGCGCGCCGCCGAACGCCGAGCCCTTCCAGACGCGGCCGGTGACGAGCTGGAACGGGCGCGTGGAGATCTCCTGCCCCGC
>JANNKG010000169.1:0-3170 GCA_031396185.1 Burkholderiales bacterium
CCACGCTCGATGAGCTCATCGCGGCGGTGGAATTCGGCGTGATGATGCGCACCAACGTGTCGTGGTCGATCGACGACTCGCGCAACAAATTCCAGTTCGGCTGCGAATGGGGCCGCGTGATCCGCAACGGCCAGCTCGCCGAAGTGGTGAAGAACCCCAACTACCGCGGCATCTCGGCAACCTTCTGGCGCTCGCTTGCGGGTGTCGGCGACGCATCGACTTTCCAGGTCATGGGCACCCCGTTCTGCGGCAAGGGCGAGCCGTCGCAGGTGATCCGCGTGGGGCACGCCTCTCCCGCCTGCCGCTTCGCCGGGATCGATGTCTTCGGAGGCGAGTCTTGAGGAATTACTTCGACGAGCTCGCGAACCATGTCGAATCGGGCGCGCACGCGGGCGAGGTGCTGATTTCGCGCTTGTCGGCCGAGGACAGCGACTTCATCCGCTTCAACAAGAGCGCGGTGCGCCAGGCGACCGCGGTTCGCCAGTTCAACTGGAGCCTCACGCTCATCAAGGGCCAGCGGCGCATCGACTCGAGCCTCACGTTGTCGGGACGAATCGAGGCCGACCGCGAGACGCTCTCCCGCCTTCTCGCTTCGCTGCGCTCGGGCATCGACGACGTGCCCGAGGACCCGTTCATCCTGTACGAGACGCAGCCGGCGACCAGCACCGCCGAGCGCCGCGGGCGCCTCCCCGATCCCGCACGCGTGATCGACGAGGTGCTCGCCGCCGCGCGCGGCCTGGACCTGGTGGGCTTCTTCGCCTCGGGCCCGATCTACAAGGGTTTTTCCAGCTCGCTCGGCGTGCGCCACTGGCATGCGGTCGAGAACTTCAGCTTCGGCTGGTGCCTGTACCACGACCGCGACAAGGCGGTGAAGTCGAACTACGCCGGAGCCGAATGGGAGAGCGGCGTTTTCGCCGCGAAGATGGGCTTTGCGCGGGAGCAGCTTGCGCGCCTCGGCGAGAAGCCCCGCGACCTCGCCCCCGGCCCGTACCGCGCGTTCATTTCCCCCGCCGCGATGACCGAGATCCTCGGCATGCTGTCGTGGGCGGGCTTCGGCCTGAAGAGCCGCAACACCAAGCAGAGCGCGCTGATCCGCATGGCCGATCAGGACGCGCGCCTGTCGCCGCTGGTGACGCTGCGCGAAAACACCCGCGAGGGGATCGCGAGCGGCTTCCAGGGCGAAGGCTTCGTGCGTCCTGAAACGGTGTCGCTGGTGGACGCGGGCGTGCTCACGTCGCCGCTCGTGAGCCCGCGCTCGGCGCGCGAATACGGCGTGGCCACCAACGGCGCGAATTCGGGCGAAACGCCCGAGTCGCTCGACCTGGCCGCCGGCCTGCTTCCCGAGGCCGATGCGTTGGCGGCGCTGCATACCGGCCTCTACATCGGCAACCTCTGGTACCTCAACTTCTCCGACCGCTCCGCCTGCCGCCTCACCGGCATGACGCGGTTCGCATCTTTCTGGGTCGAGGACGGTCGAATCCGCGCACCCCTCAACGTCATGCGCTTCGACGACACCGCCTACCGCATCCTCGGCGACAACCTCGAGGCCCTGACCCGGGAACGCGACCTGGTCCCGGACACGGACACCTACGGGGAGCGCTCGACGGTGTCGATGCGCACGCCAGGGGCCCTGGTACGTGACTTCGCCCTCACCCTTTAGCGGCGCGCGGGTTGACGCTCCGCCGGCTCGCAGGTAGGATGAAAAACATAAATGAAACAAGCACTAATTTGACGAATTTAACGCGGTACCTGAGAAGCGCCGCCATCGCGTTGGCGTTGGTGACCGCCCCGTCCTTCGCGCAGGCGGCCCCTGAAACCGCGCCGCTCGCCATCCCCGCGCTACCGAACCCGTTCGGCGATCCGGACGACCTGCCGATGCCCGATCCGGACCTCTGGCAGCGCATCCGCGTGGGCTTCCTGATGGATCCGCTGCACACGCCGCTGGTCCAGGAGCACGAGGACTGGTACACCAAGCGCCCGGAATACATCAAGCGGGTCGTCGACCGCGGCAACCGCTACCTGCATTACATCGTCGAGCAGGTGGAGAAACGCAACATGCCGATGGAGGTGGCGCTGCTGCCGGTGATCGAGAGCGCCTTCACCCCCAAGGCATTCTCGCGCGCGAAAGCGTCGGGGCTGTGGCAGTTCATCCCCTCGACGGGCAAGAACTACGGCCTCACCCAGGACTGGTGGCGCGACAATCGCAACGACGTCGTCGCCGCCACCGACGCCGCGCTCAACTACCTGCAGAAGCTGCACGACCAGTTCGGCAACTGGGAGCTCGCGTTCGCGGCCTACAACTGCGGCGAGGGTTGCGTCGGGCGCGCGATCGCCTATAACCAGAAGCGCGGTCTGCCCACCGATTTTCTCAGCCTCAGGCTGCCGAACGAGACGCGCAACTACGTGCCGAAGCTGATCGCGGTGAAGAACATCGTGCTCTCGCCGACGACCTATGGCATCGAGATCGACTCGATCCCGAACCAGCCGTACTTCACCACGGTGCAGGCGCCCGCCAGGATCGACGTGACGGTGGCCGCCAAGCTCGCGGGAATGACCGTCGAGGATTTCGTGGCGCTCAACCCGGCGCACAACAAGCCGGTCGCGGTGGCCTCCACCGGCACGCTGGTGGTCCCGCTCGACAGGGCCGAGACTTTCCGCGCCAATCTCCAGGCCTACGACAAGCCGCTGGTGAGCTGGACCCAGTACCAGGCCCGGCGCGGCGAATCCCTCGATGCGATCGCCCGTCGCCATGGAATGACTGCGATCCAGCTGAAGGCGGCGAACGACTCGGTGAAGCTCGACAAGAAGGGGCGGCTGCGCGCCGCCGGGCCGGTGCTGGTGCCGATGCGGATGGCGGCGGGCACTCCCGGGACGCCGCAGCCCACTCGCGTCGCCGCGCTTTCGGTCCCGACCGCCTCTGCAGGCGGCGCCCCGCGCTCCGTGGTGATCAACGCCGCGCCGCCTGCCGCGGGCGGCACCTACGTCGTGCGCCACGGCGACACGCTCTACAGCATCGCCAAGCGCTACAACACCGCGGTCGACACCCTCCGATCGCTCAACAAGCTCTCCGCCACGAGGGCCATCCACCCCGGCCGCTGCAGTTCCAGATCTCGCTCGAAGGGGTGAGGCCAGGGCGGTATGTCGCTCAGATCAGCGTGGTGGATCCGGAG
>JANNKG010000174.1:0-2245 GCA_031396185.1 Burkholderiales bacterium
GCGCGCTCGCCGGTGACACGCGCCTGCTGCTGCTGGACGAACCCTTCGAGGGCCTCGCACCCGCCGTGGTCGAGGACCTGTTCGGCGCCTTCGACAAGCTGCGCCGCGAGGTCTCGATCCTGATCGTCGATCATCACCTCGACCTGGCGCTCGCGCTTTCCGATCGCACCGTGGCGCTCGACCGCGGGGAGGTGACGCACATTGGGCCCTCGCAGGCGCTCTCCGCCGACCTCGAGCTGCGCCGCAAGGTATTGTGGCTTTGACTGAAAGGAAATCCATGGCTGTCGCGGGAATCGTAGGCGCCGGGCTCATCGGCCGCGCCTGGGCGCATGTGTTCGCGCGCGCCGGCTGGCAGGTTCGCGTGTGGGATCCGTCGCCGCAAAGCCGCGAGACGGCGGCAGCGGCCATCGCGCAGTCGCTGCACGACCTTGCGCGGCATGGCCTCGTGACCGATCCCGATGCGGCCGCGCGGCGGGTGGCTGTGGTGGCCGAGGTTGCCGACGCGGTATCCGGTGCGGACTACGTGCAGGAGAGCGGCCCCGAAGTCCTCGAGACCAAGGCGGCGACCTTCGCGCAGCTCGACGCCCTGGCGCCGCCCGGTGCCATCCTCGCCTCGTCCACCTCGGCCATCGTGGCCTCGCTGTTTACCGAGCGGCTCCCGGGCCGCGCGCGCGCTGCATCGTGGCCCACCCGGTGAATCCCCCGCACCTCGTGCCGGTGGTCGAGCTCTGCGGCGCGCCCTGGACCTCGGTCGCGACGCGCGAGCGCGCGCGCTCGATCCTCCAGGAAGTGGGGCAGGTGCCGATCGAGGTCAAGAAGGAAATCGACGGCTTCATCCTGAATCGCCTGCAGGCCGCGCTCCTCTCGGAAGCGTTCCGCCTGGTGCAGGAAGGCTATGTGAGCCCGCAGGATCTCGATCACACGGTGGCCGACGGCCTCGGGCTGCGCTGGGCCTTCATGGGTCCCTTCGAGACGATCGAGCTGAATGCGCCCGGCGGCATCGCCGACTATTGCGAGCGCTACGTGCCGTGGTTCCGGCGCTACGCCGCCAACCCGGCGCCGGTTACCGTCTGGGATGACGCGCGCTGGCGCGTGGCCGCGCAGGCGTGGGGTCGTGCGCCGACGGCGCAGTGGGTCGCCGACAAGAGCCGCAAGCGCGATGCGCGAATTGCCGCCCTGGTGGCCCACAAGCGCACGCAGAAGAACCTGTCCGAATGAAACCCGAGAACCAGGAGATGTCCCGTGACTGACGCGAAACCGCTGGCCAAGGTCGGGCGCAAGGTGGTGATTACCTGCGCGGTTACCGGCGCGATCCACACGCCGTCGATGTCGCCGCACCTGCCGATCACCGCCGACGAGATCGCCGCCGCGGCGATCGGCGCGTGGGAGGCGGGCGCCGCCATCGTGCACTTGCACGCCCGCGATCCGAAGGATGGACGGCCCGACCAGCGCCCCGAGGCCTTTGCGCCGTTTCTCGCAAAGATCAAGAAGGCGTGCGATGTCGTGGTGAACATCACCACGGGAGGCGCGCCGACGATGGCCGTCGACGAGCGCCTCAAGCCGTGCGCGCATTTCAAGCCGGAGGTGGCCTCCCTCAACATGGGGTCGATGAACTTCGGCCTCTTCCCGATGCTGGCGCGCTTCAAGGAGTTCAAGCATGACTGGGAGCGGCCGTACCTGGCGGGATCCGACGAGCGGATCTTCAAGAATACGTTCAAGGATATCGAGCTGATCCTCACCACCTGTGCGGCCAACGGCACGCGCTTCGAGGTCGAGTGCTATGACATCGGGCACCTGTATACGCTGCGGCACTTCGCCGATCGCGGGCTCATCAAGCCGCCGTTCTTCATCCAATCGGTGTTCGGCATCCTCGGCGGGATTGGCCCGCATCCCGAAGACGTGGCCCACATGCGCCGCACGGCCGACCGGCTCTTCGGCGACCAGTACATCTGGAGCGTGCTGGGGGCAGGGCGCAACCAGCTTCCGATCGCGGCGCAATCCGTGGCACTCGGCGGCAACGTGCGCGTGGGCCTCGAGGACTCGCTCTGGATCGGGCCGGGGCAGCTCGCCGAAACCAACGCGCAGCAAGTGCGTGCCGCGCGCCAGGTCATCGAGGGCCTGGGCCTGGAGGTCGCCTCGCCAAACGAGGCGCGTGCGCTGCTGCGGCTCAAGGGCGAAAACCAGGTGAATTTCTGACGGAGCACGGTTCCATGCGTTCGCTTTCCCACCTCTTCGACAACAACCG
>JANNKG010000177.1:0-2398 GCA_031396185.1 Burkholderiales bacterium
AGTACGAGGGCTCGAAGGAGCGCGCGGTCGGCTGGCCGGGCCTCGCGACAGGCGGCTGGTACATGGTCGACATATTCCCCGGCATGACCTACAACCTGCGCACCTCGGTGTTGCGCATGGATACCGCCATCCCGCTGGGCCCCAACGAGGTCCTGATCGAGTTCCGCGGCCTGGGGCTCAAGCGGGATACGCCCCAGGAGCGCGCCGAGCGCATCTTCGACCACAACATGATCTGGGGGCCCTTCGGCCGCAACCTGCACGAGGACCTGCTGGCGGTCCACGGCCAGGGGCGCGGGCTGCGCAGCGGAACAGACGCGCGCTGGATCCTGCAGGGCCGCGAGGAGAACAGCACCATCCACGACGAAATCGGCATGCGCCATTACTACGCCGAGTGGGCGCGCCGCATGGGCCGCGCGGCGTTCGATCCGTTCCGCGAGGGCAAGTCCGAGCCCGTCCGCGCAGTGGCTTGAGGGGCGATCGCATGGCGAATCCCGAGCAGCGCCAGGCGATCGAGGAGCTCGTCTACCGCTCCTGCCTCGCCCTGGACGACCGCGACTTCAAGGGCTTCCTCGCGCTGTGCGAGGAGGACTTCCACTACACCATCACAACGTACAGCCCGGAGATCCGCAAGGACATGGTCTGGCTCGACCACGACCGCAAGGGCATCGACACCCTGCTCACCAACCTGCCGCGGCACAACAGCGACCACTCGCCGATCACGCGCCATGCGACGGTCTACACGGTGGACGTCGACGCGGGGGCGGGCGCCGCCACGGTGGTCTCGGCGCTGCAGGTATTCCGCACCCAGCTGGACGGCGGCGCGAGCGAGCTCTTCGCCGTCGGGCGTTTCCACGACACTGTGAAGCTGAACGGCACGGGCCCCCAGGGAGTGGAACGTGGGGCCGGGCCGAAGCTCGCCAAACGCATCGTGAAGCTCGACACCCGGCTGCTCGGCTACGGATACCACATCCCCTTTTGATGCGCATCCGGATCAACGCGCGCAATCGCGGCTTCCAGTTCGATGCCGCGCCCGGGGAGGCGGTCCTGTACGCGGGCCTCGCCGCCGGCATCGACCTGCCCTATGAATGCGCCACGGGAACCTGCGGCACCTGCAAGGCAAAGCTCGTCGACGGCAACCTGCGCGACACGTGGCCCGAGGCCCCGGGGCGAAAGTACGTAAAGCCCGCGCAGTCCGAATACCTGATGTGCCAGTGCGTGGCCGAAAGCGACCTCACGCTCGAGGTGGCGAAGTTCGTGAAGCCCTTCGAGCCGGGCGCGAGCCACGCCGCGGCCGGCACCGGCCGGCTGCGCTCGCCCGCGCTGCTGGTCCACGACGTGATGGCGTTCGACGTCGAGCTCGATGGGCCGCGTGACTTCGAGGCCGGCCAGTTCATGGTGCTCGCCGCACCCGGCGTCAAGGGCCACCGCGCCTACTCGATGGTCAATTTCGAGCGTGGCACCCAGCGCCTGCGGTTCGTGGCCAAGAAGAAGCCGGGGGGCGGATTCTCGGAATGGCTCTTCGGCGCGGCGAAGGACGGCGCGGCGCTGCGCGTGTTCGGCCCGCTCGGAAGAGCGACCTTCCAGCCGGGCATCGCGAACGACCTGGTGTGCATCGCCGGCGGCTCGGGGATCGCGGGGATGATGTCGATCCTGGCCCGCGCGGTCGGCGAGGGCTACTTCGACAGCCATCGTGGCTGGCTCTTCTTCGGTGTGCGCAAGCTCTCCGACGCGTTCTTCCTCGAGGAGCTCTCGGCGCTGCGCGCGCGCGCCCCCGAGCGCCTCTCGATCACCGTGGCCCTCTCCGACGAGGCGGTGCCGGAGGGCGCGGGGCGCCGCTGGCCACAGCTCGCGTTCGACCAGGGATTCGTCCACGAGGTGGCGGGCCGCGCCCTGAAGGGGCAATACCAGAACATCCGCGCCTACGTCGCCGGCCCACCGCCCGCGGTCGATGCGGCGTTGCGCCTGCTGCTGCTCGAAGGCAAGCTCACCGCGGACAACATCCGCTACGACAAATTCAGCTGATGACGAAAAGGTTCGTATGCCGCGTCGCGGAAGTGCCGCACAACGGGCTGAAGGAGGTCGAGGCCGAGGGGGGCTTGAAGCTGCTCGTGGCGAGCGCCGGCGGCGAGTACTTCGGCTACCAGGCGCAATGCCCGCACCAGGACGTGGCGCTGTGCGAGGGTCTCTACGACGGCTCCGTGCTCACCTGCCACATGCACCTCTGGCAGTGGGACATCCGGACCGGCGCGCCCGTCGGGATAGCCGAGGCGCCGCTGCAGGGCTATCCGCTCGCGGTCGAGGGCGAGGCGCTGTACCTCGGGCCGCAGCCGTCGGCGCTCGACGTGGGCGAGCTCTTCCGCGGCCTCGCGCCCGGGACGCTAGCGAGGCTCGCCGCGCT
>JANNKG010000189.1:0-5371 GCA_031396185.1 Burkholderiales bacterium
GCCGATCAAGTTGAGTGGGTTTCCGCGATGACCTACCAGGCGGCATCCGGCGCCGGCGCGCAGAACATGCGTGAACTGCTGCAACAGATGGGCGAGGTGCACTTCGCCGCCAAGGCGCTGCTCGACGACCCGGCATCGGCGATCCTCGAGGTCGATCGCGAGGTGGCGGGCATCCTGCGCGATGAGCGCCTCCCGACGGAACACTTCGGCGTGCCCCTGGCCGGGAGCCTCCTTCCGTGGATCGACGCGGACCTCGGCAATGGACAGAGCCGGGAAGAGTGGAAGGGCCACGTGGAATCCAACAAGATCCTCGGGCGCAGCGGCAAGAGCGAGATCCCGGTCGACGGCCTGTGCGTGCGCGTGGGGGCGATGCGTTGTCACAGCCAGGCGCTCACCATCAAATTGAAGCGCGACCTGCCGCTTGCCGAGATCGAGTCGATCCTGGCCTCGGGCAACTCGTGGGTGAAGGTCGTCCCCAACAAGCGCGACGAGACGCTCAAGCGTCTCACCCCCGTTGCGGTTACTGGCACGCTCGACGTACCCATCGGGCGCCTGCGCAAGCTGCGCATGGGAGGGGAGTATCTTTCCGCTTTTACGGTCGGCGACCAGCTGCTGTGGGGTGCCGCGGAGCCACTGCGGCGGATGCTGCAGATCCTGTTGAAGGCGAAGGTGGCGACGAGGCAGGCTGCTTGAAGGGAAAAAGAGCTTGAAAAATATCAGGCTTCGGACATAATGTGCAAAACCAGGTGAGGTTGAAACAATAAATCACTGATGTTATTCTACATTTCACCGATCTTCCGGGCTGGGATGGGCAAAACAATGGGGATACTAAGAAGCGGGGCAATCCTCGCGCTGTGCCTTGGCGTTTCATTCGTGAACGCCGCCGGCATGGGCAAGCTCACCGTCATCTCCGCGCTCGGCCAGGTGCTCAACGCCGAGATCGACCTGGTCTCATTGCAGCCCGGCGAGCTGGATTCGCTGACCGCACGCGTGGCGCCGCCCGAAGCCTTTCGCGATGCCCGCATCGAATACGCGCCGACCCTGCGGCTGCTGCGCTTTTCGGTCGAGAAGCGTCCCACCGGGCAGCCCTATCTCAAGGTCACCAGTGTTGCGCCGATCAACGAGCCGTTCGTCGACGTCCTGATCGAAGTGACGTGGCCCGCGGGCCGCATCCAACGCGAATACCCCATCCTGCTCGATCCGCCGGGCTACGCCCAGAGCCGGGTCACGGCGCCAACGGTCCCGGCGGCTCCCGCGAGCCGCGCCGCGACAGACGCTCCGCCGGCCTCCGCGCCGGCGTCGTCTTCTTCGTCACCGGCCTCCACGCCTTCGACGGGCGGCCCGTCGGCAAGGGTCGAGCTCGCCACCACTGCGCCCGGCGCCCCGCGTGAGACGGCGGCGAGCGGCGACAACTACGGGCCCGTCCAGAAGGGCGAGACGCTGCGCAAGATCGCTGAAGAGACCAAGCCCTCCGACGTAAGCCTCGAGCAGATGCTGGTCGCGCTCTACCGCAACAACCAGTCGGCGTTCGTGAACAACAACATGAACCGGCTGAAGGCCGGCCAGATCCTCAAGGTGCCGACATCTGCTGAGGTGGCGCAGATCGAGCGCAAGGAAGCGAACCAGGAAATCCGCACCCAGGTTGCCGACTGGCGAGCGTACCGTGAGCAACTCGCCGGGGGCGTGGCGTCCATCCCGGCACGCGCCGAATCTTCCACCAACGTCGCCTCGGGCCGCGTCGCATCCGCAGCGGTCACGCCCCCCGCGCCGCCTTCGGCCGAGCCGAAGGACACCCTCAGGCTTTCCAAGTCCGACACCGGCAAGTCCGGCGCGGGCAAGGGTGCCGGCGGCGGGCAGGAGCGCCTCAACGCGCTGCAGGAAGAAGTCACCGCCAAGGACAAGTCATTGCGTGAATCGCAGTCGCGCGTCGCCGACCTGGAGAAGCAGATTCGCGACATGCAGCGCCTGCTGGACCTCAAGGGCGGAGCGCCCGCGAAAGCCGATTCGAAAGTCGCCACCGCGCCGGTCCCGCTCCCGGTGCCCGCGCCCGCACCCGCACCCGCCAAGATCGACCCGCCGAAGCTCGAGGCCGCGAAGCCCGAGCCCGTGAAGCCCGCTGAGCTGAAGTCGCTCGACCCGCCCAAGCCCGATACCAAGCTCGCCGATGCGACCAAGCCCGCGGAGCCGCCGAAGGCCGTACCGCCCAAGGTGATCGAGCCGCCCAAGGCCGCCGCTGCGGTCAAGACCGATACGAAAGCCCCGCCGAAGAAGGCCCCGGTGGCGGAGAAGAGCTTCACCGACGAGTTGCTCGACAACCCGTGGTACCTGATGGCGGGAGTTGGCGGCCTGGTCGCACTCGGCGTTGGCGGCTTGCTGTTCGCACGACGACGAAAGGATAGGGCAGAGGCGGGACCGTCAAGCTCAATGACCAGCGCATTTCCCTCCGACCTCAAGCCCGATAGCACGACAGGGAAATCTGGAGGGGGCCTCGTGGATACGGGCAATAGCTCCTTTCTGACCGATTTCGACAAGACCGGCCCGGGCACCGTCGATACCGACGAGGTTGACCCGGTGGCGGAAGCCGAGGTGTACATCGCCTACGGCCGTGATGCGCAGGCCGAGGAGATCCTCAAGGAAGCGATGGCGCGCGACAAAGGCCGCCACGAGATCCCGTTGAAGCTGCTCGAGATCTACCACGCGCGCAAGAGCGCCACTGCCTTCGAAACCGTCGCCAAGGAGCTGAAGGGTTCCGTCGGCGAAGGCTCCCCGATGTGGCAGAAGGCCGCGGCAATGGGCGCCCAGATCGATCCCACCAATCCGCTTTACGGAGGTGCCGGCGGATCGACCTCGACTTACGCCGCCATGGCTCCGGCCGCGGCGCACGCCAAGCCCGACGTCGACTTCGACCTCGAGGGCAGCAGCAAATCAACCCCGGCTCCGGATTTCGATTTGGACCTCGAGGGCAAGAAGGGTGATTCGTCGTCGTCCGATGGCGTGGGAGGAACGTCCTCCGGCCTCATTTTCGACACGCCGTCTTCTCCTGCCCCGACGTACAGCGAACCGCCCAAGGAAGACAAGCCCTCTTTCGATTTCGACCTGTCGGGACTCGACTTCCCGGGCTCGTCGAAGTCGGCTGGCGGCGCCGACCTCGAATTGGATCCGACCCGGCCAGCGGCCAACCCGTCAGCGGCCTCGGCGGCCTCGGGCCTCGATCTGGCTGACCTCAGCCTCGATTCGCCCGGTGGCGATTCGGGCGCTGGCGTCGAAGCGGTGGGCACCAAGCTCGAGCTCGCCAAGGCGTACCTCGAGATCGGCGACAAGGATGGCGCGCGCGACATCCTGCAGGAAGTCGCCAAGGAAGGCTCCTCGGCTCAGAAGGACGAGGCGCAGAAGCTCATCGCCTCGTTGTAGTTGCGCATCGCCCTCGGCCTCGAGTACGACGGGGCGGCGTTCTGCGGATGGCAAACCCAGCCCGGGGGCTGCGGCGTGCAGGATCACCTCCAGGCCGCGCTATCGCAATTTGCCGCCTCCGCAATTGAGGTCACCGCGGCTGGCCGCACCGATACCGGAGTGCATGCCGCATCCCAGGTGGTCCACTTCGATACGCTGGCCGAGCGCGAGACCTCTTCCTGGGTGCGCGGCACCAACGCCTACCTGCCCGCGACGGCGCGCGTGCTCTGGGCTGCCGAAGTCCCGCCTGACTTCCATGCGCGCTACAGCGCCCGCGCCCGCACCTATCGCTACCTGCTGGTGAATTCCCCCGTAGCGCCCGCGTTGCTGCACGCACGTGCCGGGTGGTACCACCGCCCCCTGGATGTGGATCGCATGGCCGAGGCCGCGGCAAGCCTCTTGGGCGTGCACGACTTCAGCGCGTTCCGCGATGCGCAATGCCAGGCGAAGTCGCCCGAGCGGGAAATGACCCGCGCACAAGTCGAGCGCCGCGACGGGCTCGTGGTCTTTACCTTCCGTGCCAATGCGTTCCTCCACCACATGGTGCGCAACCTCGTGGGCGCGCTCGTCTACGTAGGCGCGGGCAAGCAGCACCCTTCGTGGATCGCCGAGCTCATCGCAGCGCGCGACCGCCGTAATGCCGCGCCGACCTTCGCGCCCGACGGGCTGTACCTGGCGGCCATCGCGTATGATCCCGCGTTCAGCTTGCCCCGGTTTCCAGCCCACCCGCTGCTCGGCGAGGTCGAACCATGAGCCGCAGCCGCACGCGCATCAAGATTTGCGGCATCCGCGAGGCGTTGCACGCCTGCGTGGCCGCGGACGCGGGCGCCGACGCCATCGGGCTCGTGTTCTATCGCGACAGCCCGCGATTCGTGACTCCAGGCGCCGCCGCAGAGATCGTCGCGACCCTTCCTCCGTTCGTGATGGCCGTAGGGCTCTTCGTCGACGCGAGCGAAGCGAAGGTTCGCGACACGCTTGCCACGGTGCGCCTGGACCTGCTCCAGTTCCACGGCACGGAAAGCCCGGAGTTCTGCGCTTCCTTCGGCGTCCCTTACGTTCGCGCGGTGCCGATGGAAGCCGAGACCGATTTGCTAGAATGGGCGGGTCGTTTCTCGAGTGCCAGGGCGCTCCTTCTCGATGCCCACGCGCCGGGGCAGCCGGGCGGCACCGGACGCACCTTCGATTGGTCAGGAATCCCGCGCGACCTTCCGATCCCCCTCATCCTGTCCGGCGGCCTCACCATCGGGAACGTGGGCCAGGCGGTGCGCGAAGTGAAGCCGTGGGCAGTGGACGTCTCGTCGGGTGTCGAGGCGATCCGCGGATCGAAGGATCCGCAAAAAATCGTCGAATTCATTCGGAGCGTGCAACTTGAAGATGCAGGGTAATCCCCCGGAATGGGCGCAGTACGCGCTGCCCGATGAGTGCGGGCACTTCGGTCCCTATGGCGGCGTGTTCGTGGCCGAGACGCTGCGCGCCGCGCTCGACGAGCTCACCCTGGCGTACGGCAAGTACCGCGAGGATCCCGATTTCCAGGCCGAGATCGCGTGGGAGCTGGAGCATTACGTTGGCCGCCCCAGCCCCGTCTACCATGCGCGCCGGCTGTCTTCCGAGATGGGCGGGGCGCAAATCTTCCTCAAGCGCGAGGACCTCAATCACACCGGCGCCCACAAAGTGAACAACACGGTGGGCCAGTCGCTGCTCGCCAAGCGCATGGGCAAGCCGCGCGTGATTGCGGAGACCGGCGCGGGGCAGCACGGCGTTGCGACCGCCACGGTCGCGGCGAGCAGCTTCATGCGGTAGACGTTCTGTGCCTGGCGCCGCACGTCCTCGCTGCCCATGTAGACCACGCACTCCATGCCATAGCGCGCCGCGACCGTGGCGGTCGCAACGCCGTGCTGCCCCGCGCCGGTCTCCGCAATCA
>JANNKG010000201.1:0-6499 GCA_031396185.1 Burkholderiales bacterium
GGTGAATTCATTGGCGAGCGCCGAGGCGATCGAGTTGCCGGGCGCGAATAGCGAGGTGCTCAGCCGATGCGCGTTGCCGATCACGAAGGTCACCGCCATCGTCTCGCCGAGCGCGCGCCCCAGGCCCAGCATGATGCCGCCGATGACACCGACCTTGGTGTACGGCAGCACCACGCGCCAGTCGACTTCCCAGGTGGTGGAGCCGAGCGCGTAGGCCGATTCCTTGAAGAGCGCCGGCACCAGCTCGAAGACGTCGCGCATCACCGCGGTGATGAACGGGATCACCATCACCGACAGGATGATGCCGGCGGTGAGCATGCCGATGCCGATCGGCGGGCCCGAGAACAGCACCGACACCCCGGGAATGGCGCCCAGCGTCTTCTGCAGGAAGGGCTGCACGTGCGTCTGGAAGAGCGGCACGAACACGAACAGGCCCCACATGCCGTAGATGATGCTGGGGATCGCCGCGAGCATCTCGATGGCGGTGCCGAGCGGGCGGCGCAGCCACACCGGGGAGAGCTCGGTGAGGAAGATGGCGATGCCGAAGCTCACCGGGATGGCGATCAGCAAGGCGATGGCGGAAGTGACCAGGGTGCCCACGATCGGCACCAGCGCGCCGAACTTCTCCTGCACCGGGTCCCACTCTTCGGTCCACAGGAATGCGAAGCCGAACTCCTTGATCGACAGGGATCCACCGATGACCAGCGAAATGATGATCGCGCCGAGCAGGCTGAAGACCACGAATGCGAAGAACCGGGTCAGGTTCAGGAAAATCGCATCCATCAAGGCGTTATTGCGCATCATGGGCGGCCTGGGGGCGTGTCCGACGGTGGTCGCGGGCATGCGTGCGACCGACGCGTTGGCATTATCCATTACGGCGCTCATGCGGGGGTTCGTAGGCTCGTGGCGGGAAGGAAAGAAGGGCGGCCAGGCCGCCCTTCGCGTCGTTCCGGCGGAACGGCGCTCAGTAGATCGCCTTGCCGGAGGAGTCGGTCACCGTCTTCCACGCCGTCTGGATTTCCTTGATCACGGCGTCGGGCATCGGCACGTAGTCGAGATCGGCCGCCATCTTCTGGCCGTTCTTGAACGACCAGTCGAAGAACTTGAGGACTTCCTTGCCGTTCTCGGGCTTTTCCTGCTTGGCGTGCACCAGGATGAACGAGGCGCCGGTGATCGGCCAGCTCTGGTCGCCCGCCTGGTCGGTCAAGACCACTCCCATTCCCGGGACGGACTTCCAGTCGGCGCCCGCGGCGGCGGCCTTGAAGGTGACGTCGTCGGGCTCGACGAACTTGCCCGCCTTGTTCTGGACCTGGCCGTGCGAGAGCTTGTTCTGCTTCGCGTAGGCGTATTCGACATAACCGATCGCGCCGTTGATCTTCTGCACGTACGAGGCCACGCCTTCGTTGCCTTTCCCGCCGACCCCCGTCGGCCACTTCACCGAGGTGCCTTCGCCGACCGCGGACTTGAACTCCGGGCTCACCTTCGAGAGATAGTTGGTCCACAGGAACGTGGTGCCCGAGCCATCGGAGCGATGCACAACGGTGATCTCGCTGCCCGGCAGCTTCGCGCCCGGATTGAGCTTGGCGATGGCGGGATCATTCCACTTGGTCACCTTGCCCATGTAGATGTCGCTGAGTAGTTGCCCGGTGAACTTCAACTGCCCCGGCTGTATGCCGTCAAGCTTGAGCACGGGTACGACGCCTCCCATGATTGCGGGAAACTGGATGAGGCCGTTCTTGGTCAGGTCCTCGGCCTTCATCGGCATGTCGGAGGCGCCGAAGTCGACGGTCTTGGCGGTGATCTGCTTGATGCCGCCGCCCGAGCCGATCGACTGGTAGTTCATGCCGGCCCCGGTCGTCTTCTTATAGGCATCGGCCCACTTCGAATAGATCGGGTACGGGAAAGTTGCGCCGGCGCCGGTGATGTCCACCGCGAGTGCGCTCGTCGAGACGATCGCCGCAGCCAGCGCGATCGGGAAAAAAGCCTTTGCAAATTTCATGGTTAGCTCCTTCTACATTGATTCCAGTGGAATATACGGAGAGTTTGTGACAGTCCGGTGACCGCGGGCTTCGGGGGCGCGGCCGACCCCGGGGCTTGTCCTGCCCAGCCCGATCCTTAGTTGCCGAACGTGACGATCGGTGTGGCGGTCGTGTCACCGATATGTAAGGAGTTGCCTTCACGATTGCGCGGCTCCCAACTGCCCGAGAACCGCCACGATGAAAAACCCCAGCATCGAAGATCTCCAGGACGACGACACCAATACCTCCGGCAACGCCTCGTTCGACAGCGTTCTTTCGGCACGCCTGAGCCGCCGCTCGCTGCTGAAGGGCTCCTTCGGGCTTGCGAGCTCGGTCTTTTTCGGCGTTGGGACCGCGGCCTGCAGCTCGTCTTCGGACGACTCGAAAAGCCTCAAGCTCAATTTCGATTCAGTCGCGAAGAGCCGCGCCGATGTGCTTACCGTTCCCGCGGGCTATACGGCCACCGTGCTGTTTCGCCTCGGGGACCCGATTGCGACGGGCGTCAGCGCCTACAGCAACGATGGCTCGGATGCGGCGGCCTCGTACGCGCTGCGTGCCGGCGACCACCACGACGGCATGCAGTACTTCGGCATGGGCACCAACGGCCAGTACAACGCGACTGCCAGCGACCGTGGCCTGCTGGTCATGAACCACGAGGCGATCACCCCCGCCTTCCTGCACGTCAATGGCCAGACCATCGTTGGCGGCGTGCGTACCGTCCCCGATGAGGTCATCAAGGAATTCCACGTCCACGGCGTGAGCGTGATCGAGGTGACCAAGAACGGCAATACGGTCGCCTACAACCAGGGATCGACCTACAACCGGCGCGTGACGACCCTCACCGAGACGACCCTATCGGGCCCGCTCGCCCGGACGGCGGCGATGGTTACGAAATTCTCGCCCGACGGCTCGAAGACCCGCGGCACCGTCAACAATTGCGCGCACGGCTACACGCCCTGGGGCACCTATCTCGCCTGCGAAGAGAACTGGGCCGGATACTTCCGCCGCATCACCGCGGTCGACAACCCCAATCGCTCGCCGAAGGAGGTGGTGTCCTTCGCCCGCTACGGCGTGGCTGGCAACGGCCGCGAGCTTTGGGCCACGGTGGTTGCGGCCGATCCCGCGGACACCACGTTCGCCCGATGGAACACCATGAAGCTCGGCGCCAGCGCCGACGGCAGCGACGACTTCCGCAACGTCGTCAACACCTACGGCTGGAACGTCGAGATTGATCCCTTCGCGCCCGCATCGACGCCGAAAAAACGCACCGCCATGGGCCGTTTTGGCCACGAAGGCGCATGGCCCGCGCCGGTGGTCGCCGGCAGGCCGGTGGTCTATTACATGGGAGACGACGCGCGCAACGAGTACATCTACAAATACGTTTCGACCGCCGCCTGGGACCCGGCCGATGCAACGCGCGGGCTGGCTGCCGGGGACAAATACCTCGATGACGGCAAGCTGTACGTCGCGAAATTCAATGCCGATGGCACCGGCACCTGGACCGAGCTGCGCTTCGGCATCAACAACATCACCGCCGCGAATGCGGCCTACGCCTTCGCGGACCAGGCCGACGTGGCCCTGAACACGCGCCTGGCAGCCGATGCGACGGGTGCTACCAAGATGGACCGCCCGGAGTGGGGCGCAGTCAACCCCGCCAATGGCGACGTCTACATGACCCTTACCAACAACAGCGCGACGCAGCGCACGCTGGCGTCTACCGATCCCGCTAACCCGCGGTTCTACAACGATCCGAAGGGCACGGCGGCGCAGCGCGGCAACCCGAACGGGCACATCATCCGCTGGGCCGAGACGAACGGCGACGTGGCGGCGACCTCCTTCCGGTGGGACGTGTTCCTGTTCGGCGCGCGCGCGACGGCCGATCCGGCGAATGTGAACGTCTCCGGGCTCACCGCCGCGAATGATTTCTCCAGTCCCGACGGTGCCTGGTTCGCGAAAAGCGGACTCATGTGGATCCAGACCGACGACGGCGCCTACACCGACGTCACCAACTGCATGATGCTCGCGGCCATCCCCGGCCAGGTGGGCGATGGCACGACCAAGTCGATCACCAACACCGATGGCGCCAACTCGAAGACCGTGCAGACTTTCGCGGGCGCGGTCCTGGGCGAGGAGAGGCTGCGCCGCTTCATGGTGGGGCCGGTCGACTGCGAGATCACCGGCATCGCGGAGACGCCTGACGGCAAGGCGATCTTCGTGAACATCCAGCATCCGGGCGAAGACACGCCGATCGCAAGCCTCGGCACGCCTTCGGCCTTCAACAGCCATTGGCCCGACGGCGGGCTCGCGCGTCCGCGCTCGGCCACGATCGTGGTGGTGAAGAACGATGGCGGCGAAGTGGGCGGCCAGACCTGATTGGTGGGGCAGCTTGGGGGCCCGCGGACGCGGGCCCTTTTTTATTCGCGGAAGATCTCGGCGGCTTCGGGATAGAGTCGAACCAGCAAGTCGCGCGCAGCGGCGGTGAGCTCGGGCTCGAGGCGCGCGGCCACCGCCGGCGCCCCGCCTTCGGCCGCAACGCTCCACACGTCCTGCAGGCCGGTCGCGCGGGCCCGCACCGCTTCGGCCACCAGCGGCGGCCAATGCGCCGGCGCTTCGCCTTCGACCCAGTCGCCGCGCCCACGCCCGTAGTGCGCAACCGTGAGATAGCGCAGCAGTGCGGCCTGCACCTGGGTGGCGAGCAAGTCCCCGGACCAGCGCACCTGGCCATCCTCTTGCCCCTGGAAGACGTTGTAGGCGCGCGCGGCTCCGCCCGCTCCGAGTGCGCCGAGGATCGCGCCCACCACCATTCCCGCGCCGAGGGTGATCCCGCCGGTCGACAGGTCCGCCGCGAGACCGCCGGCCGCACCGGTTACCAACCCCCCGAGCAGGCTGGTGCCCGCAACGTTGGCGGGCATCGCGACCTCGAACTGCCCTGCGGTGCGCGCGAGGATTTGCTGTCGTGCGCGTCCCGACAGGCCGTGCAACACGATCAGCCGGTCGGTGTCTTCGCGCATGCGAACCTCGAGCCGCTTGGAAAGGCTCGCCATCGCCGCTTCGACGATGGGCTCGGGGGTGCTTGCGCCGTCGCGCGCGCGTGCCACCCAGTGCTTGACGCGCTGCGCCAGCGCCCCCGCGTCGAGCTTCTCGGGGACCGCCTCGTAGTCGGCGGCGGTCGCCGCGAGGTGGGTGGCGATCGAACGCATCGAAGCCTGGAAGGTCTCGAGGTTGCGGGCGCGCCACGCTTCGCGCAAACGCTCGAACTCGGGACGCTTCGCGCCATCCAGCAAGGCCGCAGCGGCGCGCAACAGGCGGTCCTCCTGCACCCAGCAGCGCGCGAAGGCATCGAGGGTGATGGTGCTGCCCTCGCGCACGTGCAGCGCGAGCTGCCGGTTCCAGCGCGCCTCATCGGCCGCCTCGGCGTCGCGCGGGCGCGGCGGGCCTGCCTGGTTGAGCAGCAGCAGCACTGGCTTCCCGACCCATCGCAGGATCTGCAGCTCGGCGTCCACGTACGCGGCGGAGGATGGATCTTCGGCCGCGTTCACCAGGTACAGGACCACGTCGCTGTCGTCGCGCACGTTGCGCACCGCCCGCTGGCTGCAGAAAAACGGGCGGTCGACGAGGCGGTCCCAGACTTGCGTCTGCAGCCAGCCGATCGGGTTGGCGCTATTGCGCAGGCGCTTCAGCAGGCGCGCGCTGTCGCCGAAGCCGGGCGTGTCCCACAGGTAGAGAACGTCGCCCTGCGCAGTATCGACCAGCGTATGGCGTTCAGCCACCTCGGTCACATGAGGCCGGTCCGCGACCTCGCCGATATCGCGGCGCAGCAGCGTGCGCACCAGCGTCGTCTTGCCGACGTTGGTATGCGCCGCGACGCTGAGGTTCACGCTCACGGCGCGAGGCTCACGAATGCGGGCTTCAGCGCGCGCGCCTCGATGAAGCGCCGCCACGCCTCGCGGCGTTCCGATAACCGCTCGGGCGCGGCGGCCATGCGCTGCGAGTAGGGAGCCTCGTCGATCACCACCAGCAGCTGCGCGTTCGGGCGATGCGTCGCGAGCCAGTCGCGGACCCCTGCCAGCACCGTGCCGTGGTTTTCGTCCTCGGGTGTCGCGGCGAGGCTGAAAGGCATCACCACCACGTCGGCCGCATTGGCGTTTTCGCCCAGGGTCGCGAGGTAGCGCTCCTCTTCCCCGTACGGCACGCTCGCGCGCGCCTGCACGGCAACGTGGCCGCCGACCGCTCCGGGCACCCAGGCGATGAGCCGCGCGAGGGCCTCCGGCGTGAGCTCGCACGCGAACGGCAGGATGATCGCAGTGGCGCGCGCGGCCGCCCCCTCGACGTGGTTGAACACCGCGCGGAAGTAAGGCGGCAGGGTGGCGGGTAGCGGCGCGCGCCGCGACAAGCGCATGGCGGTAGCGGCGGCGGCGGCCGCGAGCAGCAACCGCGGCAACACCACGTAGAGCAGCGCCGATGCCGCCATCAAATGAATC